>JAOZMN010000378.1 GCA_029934265.1 Bacteroidales bacterium | reverse complement strand
TAAGTTCGGGAAAAATATTAGTTGGTAATTATGATTTAACGCACATAAGTAACGAATCTTTAAGAAAAATTGTAAGTGTAGTTCCACAAAGAATAGACTTATTCGGTGGAAATATTCTTACAAACATTGCAATAGGTGAACACGAACCGGATTTAAAGAAAGTAAATGATATTTGCAGTTCGATAGGAATAACAGAGTTTATAGAAAACTTGCCAAACGGCTTACATACTTATGTTGGTGAAAACGGCACACAACTTTCCGGTGGCGAAAAGCAACGAATTGCAATAGCAAGAGCCTTATACAAAGAACCTGAAATTTTAATACTCGATGAAGCAACATCTTCTCTTGATTCAGGTTCGGAACAGTACATACAAAAAGCAATAGAAACGCTGAAAAAGCAAAACAAAACCATAATAGTAATAGCTCACCGACTTAGTACAATAATGAAATCCGATAAAATAGTTCTTCTTAAAAAAGGAAAAATTATTGAAACAGGAGAACACCAAAAATTAATGAAACAGAAAAGTGAATACTATCAACTTTGGAAACAACAATTCCCGATGCTCGAAGACGCTAATTTATAACCAAGCTCAGTCTAAAATAGCACTTTTAGAACTTCATAATTTATAACTAACAATTTGATTATACCTGCTGACATAATAGAAAAAACAACTGAATATCATCTGCTTAAAAACACGGTGAAAAGTCAGTTGATATACATAAGCATAATCTTATCGCTTATAATTGTTTTTATACTTCTGCCTTTTATCTATGTAGATATAACAGTGCAAGCCGATGGTATGATACGTCCGAAATCCGAAAAAACGGAAATTAAGCCAATAACTTCCGGCATTGTTTCTGGTATTTTTGTAAAAGAAGGACAATTTATTAATAAAGGTGATACTTTATTAAACCTACAAAATGATAAAATAACAAGCAGTATAGATTATACAAATTTTCAAATATCACAAAATAAAAACTTTATAAGCGATATAAAAGTCTTGTTAAATGCTACCGAAAAGGAAAATTTGAATTTACGGACAGCGAACTATCAACAATCTTATGCTGAATACCAACAAAAGATAAATGATTTGGAAAATCGTTTTGAAAAAGCTCAAAAAGAAGTAAAACGTAATACTACTTTATTCAATAAAGGAGTTATATCCGGCAAAGAATACGACGATTTAAAATACAGTTTACGAATTACAGAAAACGAATTGAAAACATTTACAGAAAGCATACAAAAAAGCAGACAGAACGATTTAGTTAGCAAACAAAATGAATTAAAACAGCTTCTTGCACAAGAAAAACAATTAATGCAGGAAAAACATAATTTTGTAATAACAGCCCCTATTTCCGGAACATTAGAACAATTCACCGGAATATACAAAGCATCAAATATTTATACCGGACAAACTATTGCAGTAATCAGTCCACGCTCCGAAAAAATAGCGGAATTATATGTTCATCCTTCAGATATTGGCTATTTATCAAAAGGGAGTGATGCTAATATTCAAGTTAATTCTTTTAATTACAACGACTGGGGAATGTTGAAAGGCAAAATAACAGAAATTTCAAATGATTATATAATTTCCAGCGAACAAGCTTTTTTCAGAGTACGTTGCAAACTCAACAAAAGTACGCTAAAACTAAAAAATGGAGTTGAAGGAGAACTTAAAAAAGGCATGACAATTCGTTCTCGTTTTATCATTACACGCCGTTCGCTTTGGCAACTTTTATTCGATAATGTAAATGATTGGTTAAACCCAAAACAAGCTGAAGTATGAATAAAAAAATCCCTCTTATTGTGTTAAGCCTGTTTTTGAGCTTCCAAAACTTTACTTTCTCACAGAAAACTTGGACTTTAAACGATTGCATAGATTATGCTTATAAAAATAATATTTCAATAAAACGACAAGAATTACAAACACAAATACAAGGAACTGCAATAAAAGAAAACAAAAATGCACTTTTACCTGATTTGCGATTTGATGCAACAGCTGATATTTCATTTGCAAGAACAACAAATTTATATACCGAAAGTTCTAAAGAAAATTACAATAAATCAAACTATTATCAACTATCATCTTCGGTAGTTTTGTTTAACGGTCTGAGGAATTACCGACAAATAGAACAAGCCCAAATAAATTTCACCACAAGTTTACAGGACTTGGAAAGTATTAAAGATGATATAAAACTAAATATACTGACTGCATATTTACAAATCTTACTATTTGAGGAAGAACTTATAACAGCTGTAAATCAGATAAAAATAACAAATTTGCAGTTAGAGAATGCTAAACTTGCTATTGATGCAAAAATAATTGCAAAAAATGATATTCTTGAAATAGAATCGCAACTTGCTTATGAAAATTACACAATAATACTGACCAAAAGTAAACTTAAAAATGCAAAACTTCAGCTACTGAAAATACTTGAACTAACAGTAGAACAAATTGACATAGAAAAACCAAATATTATCATTAACGAAGATGATTTTAATTTGCCTTCGTTTGAACAAGTTTACGAACAAGCACAGAGTTTATCTCGCATAAAGTCAGCTGAATTTCAAGTAAAAAGTACAGAACTTGATAATAAAATTGTCCAAACTTTACTCTACCCTGAAATAAGTTTGAAAGTTGCCACAAATACAAACATTTCAGACATCGCATTTCTATACGATACCGACAAAATCATCGAAACAAACGGCATAACAAGTTACGACACAAAGACTTTTCCATATCATAAACAATTCAGACACAATATTGTCCCCTCAATTACATTAGGATTATCATATCCCCTTTTCAACAAGTTTTCATACAGCACGAGCAAGGAAAAAGCAAAAATAAAACTCTATGATACAGAATTTTTTTTGCAGGAACAAAAAAATGCTTTATATTTCGAAATTAAACAGGTTTATGCAGACTTAGAATCTGCAATTTCAAAATATGAAAGTTCCAAAAAGTACTTGGTAACTGTACAAAATTCCTTTGACAATTCCGAAATTAAATTTTCTGCCGGCAGGATAACCTCTTATGATTACAACCTTGCCAAGAACAATTTGATAAAAGCAGAAATTGAATTACTCAAAGCAAAATATGAAATAATCTTCAAATGGAATATCCTAAATTATTATTAATTAAAATTTTTTAAAATCTAAGTATATTGTGGGTTGATTGAGGT
>JAOZMN010000377.1 GCA_029934265.1 Bacteroidales bacterium | reverse complement strand
GATACTTTCCAAATTATCCGAACCCATTATTGGGACAAATTTTTTATCGGGATATTTTTCAGACAAATAAGTCAGTGTATCTATTGTGTAAGAAGGTTTGGGCATTTTAAATTCGATGTCGGAAACTTTATATTTATTGCAATCTTTTACAGCCTCACGAAGCAAACTGTAACGGTGATTATCGGCAAGAAGTGATGATTTTTTCTTCAAAGGATTATGCGGACTGATAACAAACCGGAGTTTATCCAAGTCCGTAAATTCCAGCAAAAAATTTGCAATTATCATGTGTCCGTTGTGAACAGGGTTAAACGAACCGAAAAAAAGACCGATTTTCATATAAATAAATTTTGAAGTTTTTAGAATTGCAAATATATTATTTTTATTGAATTTTAATGATTAAGTTTTTTGTCTTTTTTGGTATTAATAGTAAAAAATGATGTTTTTTTATATATTTGTATCTGAAATTATTCACTAAATTCATAAAAACATGAAAAACAAATTTTTATTTTTTATTATGATTATTTTATCGACAATTTCGGTAAAATCACAAAGTTTAGTTGATACTCTTTGGACGCATACGCTTGGAGGTTCCGGAATGGATGCAGTTTTTTATGCAAAAACTGCAATGGATATAGACGAAGATGATAATATTTATATAGCAACAAACAGTGTTTCCGACGATTACGATGTAGGGAAAAATTACGGATTGGTTGATTGTTGGGTGCTTAAATTAAATTCGCAAGGCGATACGCTTTGGAAAACAGTTGTCGGCGGAAGCGGAAACGATGTAGTCGGTTCGATTATTTCCGATAAAAACGGAGGCTGTATATTAGTCGGCACAACCGGTTCGGACGATGGGAAATTTATTTCCACCGGTCATTACGGAGACTTGGGAGAGCCGGACGGATTTGTCGCATTTCTCGATAAAGACGGAAATATCACAAAAATAAAGCAATACGGAAGCAAAAGTTTTTTGGCTCATTTCAGCGACGGGGAAGAAGAATGGATTGGCGGAAAAGATGAATTGTATAATATAACCGAGACTTCCGACGGAAATTATATGTGTGTAGGACACAGTAACTCGCTTGATAATGATTTAGGTCCTATTGACGAAACGCAATCGTGGGCATCTTGGTTTTTGAAAATTAACCCTGAAGGGAAAAAAATAAGCTCGAAAAAAATATCGCACCCTGACGAAGAAGATATATGGTATTTGAGTTATGCTTATGATATTATCGAAACAAAAGAAGGTGATTTTGTTTGTCTCGGAGAACTATTTTCCTCACAATTTTTATCGTATTTCTGGGTTTTCCGAACAGATGGAGTTGATAATACGAAAAAAAAATGGTCGAAAATATATACATCATATAGTTTTCAGACGCAAGCCGGCATAGTCAAGAAAAATGATGACACTTATATTGTTTGTGGAGGTATAGCTGAAGCAAACGGAAATGTAACGGAAACCGGTAAAGGCAGCAGTGATGCGTGGGTATTTGAAATAGATGCAGATTCAGGAGATATTACAAATCAAAAACTTTTTGGAGGCTCAGAATTAGATAAGCCTTATAATATTTTGAAATTAAAAAACGATAATTATTTAATGTCCGGTTATTCTACAAGCAACGATGGAGATGCTCCGGGTTCGTTTGGAAAAAAAGATTTTTGGATGCTCGAATTTGACGATAACTTGGATACCCTTTGGACTTCCAAAGCCGGAGGAACAATGCATGATGTAATATATGATGTTAAAGAAAGTAACAACGGAAACAGTTTTTATACAGTTGGAATTACCGAATCTAACGATTATTTTATAAATAATAATAATGGAAATTATGATATTTGGGTAAGTAAAATTGAATTTCCTACAATTACTGTCAATAATATAGAAAATTCAACTAATATTAAATGCAGTCCAAACCCAAGTAGCGGGATATTTGAAATTACAAATTGTCGAGGAAAAACAGTATCCGTAACCGATTTACTCGGCAAGCAAATTTACAGTCTGAAAATATCCGGAAATAAGGAAACAATAAATTTATCGAGTATTACGAAAGGAATTTATTTTATGAATATAGAAAACAAAAAAGAGGGTATTAAGATAATTATAAATTGATATTTAAGCCACAGCATAGAAGACTGTGGCTTGAATATTTTTATTCGACTTCTTTACTACACTTCACAGTTTTGCTGACTGTTTCTGCATACATTTTTGAAAAATTTGCAGGGTCTTTTATAAATTCCTTGTTATCTTTATTTTCAAGAGAGGAAAGTTTTGTCGTTTCATCTTCTTGGTCTTTCGATTTTATAAGTGCTTTTATAACATTTTCTTCATTATCGAAATATATGCGTTCTTCGAGATACGGATTTCCCATAAAACCGCCTTTTGTGAAAATAAATATAATTTTTCCGTTGTCAAAATAATAATTATTTGTAAACTCATACCCCTCCTCTCCGGCTGTTTCAATTATTTTTACAGCTTCATTTCCTGAATTATACGAAGTATAATCAGCAAGGTCCCAGTATTTTTCTGGGTCGGGATTTGCGTATTGTCCGGCAATAACTGTATAATTTTTCAGATTACTTTCAATTTCTTGAAATTTTGCACGAATTTCTGTAATTCTATCTTCCGGAGTTTGTTCTTCCGTTTTAATTTCCTCTGTATTGTTCGAGTTTGTTGTACTTCCCGTAATTTCACTTTTCGAGGTGGTGTCTTTTTCGGAATTTTCTTTTTCAGTACCTCCTCCGCAGGAAGTCGCAAGCAAAATCAATGCGTATGATAACATTGTAATTAAAAATAAATTTAGTTTTTTCATAGTCAATTTTTTTTTAAGTTTTTAAATTTAATAAATACAATTTACAAGTAGTCATACATAGCAAATAAAAACATTAAAAATCATAAATCTGCTATACTGTTTTGGAATAAACTTGATTGCCTGTTTTTAAAACAGGGTCAAATTTCATGGCAATATTTCTTACGATTAATCTTCCTTTTTCGTTTATCGAAATAATATTTCCGGATATTTTCATTAAATTATCGTCAGTAAAATCTGAAAATTTTGAATATCAAATTCTACAATATTTTTAACTTCTTCAACAGAAATATTAAATATTCCGGCAGTTTGAGAAAAATCAAGATAATTATTGCACATTATTTCATTAATAACTTGTCGTCTGATTTCTTCCA
>JAOZMN010000376.1 GCA_029934265.1 Bacteroidales bacterium | reverse complement strand
ACAGAAGTATCAGAAAAAGGCGATTACTTTAAATTAAAAAATCGAAGTCATTGGTATTGTATTGATTATTACAGAGTACTTGAAGTACTTCCGGAAATTGAAAAAAAAGAAGACGACAAGCAACTCAATTTTATGAAAGCAGTAGATTAAAACCCCGATTTGTCGGTATTACTATACACATAAACGGTAGAACTCCTAACCGGCAGGGAGTTTTGCCAAAAAAAAACTTGAAAAATCATGTTCAATTTTCTAAAAAAAACAAACATAGTAACATCGGACAGTACGGGAAAGAAAACAAAATTTTACAGCTCGAGAAAAGTAAAAAAGTGGGTAAAAAAACAAGTAAAAAAGTCCGGTGAAATTTACATAATAGATAAAATTGCAAAACATGGATAAGCCCGAAAAAAGCATAATAGACACTATTACCGATTGCATTATAATACAGATGCAAGAGGGTATAAGTTTTAAAAATGCTTGTTCGCCTTTTGGAATTTACAAACAATTTGAGACAGTGGAGCTGACGGAAAATAAAGTCGTTTTTGAAAGTTCCAAAACTAAATTAAAATTCACAATAGAAAAACCTGAATAATTATGAAAAACACATTATCAGTAATTGGATTTTTGGCAGTTCTTACAGGTGGCTTTTTTGCCTGCAACGGACTTGGAACAGACACGGTAAGCAATCGTAAATTTGACAAAACACACGAGCATTTGCAAAAAGAAATAGACAGTCTTAAACTTATGCAAGTTGTCATTTCGCATAATCAGGACACTATGCGAAATAATCAAGATACTATCCGGACCAACCAAAGCCGAATTATACAAAATCAAAATACACTTTTCGGCAATCAAGACAGCCTTAAAAAAGGGCAAGAAATAATTTATAATCATATCACCAAACGAGCCGAAAACCCTACAAAACAGGACGGCAAATATTTTGAAAATCTTATAAATTTTTATAAATAATGAAAGACAACGAATTTGTAATCGACAGGGAATATATACCGTTTAGTATAGTTTACGAACCGGCGATTTTCGGTTGGTTTTTGCTTTCAAAAAGCGTAAAAAACATATTGCCTGACGGCGGATATTGGTATTGGCATTCCGTTTTTTATGCTTTGCGTTTTATTCTTTTGTTAATACCGGCTTTTATTATTGACATTGCAACATCAGGAAGTATATTTTTACTGAAACATCTTTTTGTTTGGTTGCTCGGAACATCAAAAAAAATTGTTCAAAAATCGGTAGTTGCACTTGTAAAAACTGTACTTAGAATTATCGGAAAAATAGCAATTATTTCATTTGTAGTAATATTTTTTATTTCACTTTATACCGACTTTGAAACATGGAAAAACTTATCAAAATTACTTTCAAAATTTGTATCGCAATTATTCTAATCATCGGTGCAGTTCTCGGTATTTCGTATGCGAATTATAAAACAAACGGCAAATACAAACGGCTTGCAAATATTGATTTTCTGAATAAGAAAATAACAAATCCGAAAATAATTAATATTACCGAAATTTTCACACCGTCAGAAAAACAACGCACTGAAACAAAGTATATTATAATACACCACGATGCAATAAATAACCACATATTTAACCATGTTCCTTTATTTGAAATAGAGGAACATCACAAAAAAAAAGGTTATCAATATTTTGCATATCATTACTATATTTCGGTTTCCGGCAATGTATATCAAATACACAATGACAACGAAAAAACCAATCATGCCGAAGTTGTAAACAGCATATCGGTTGCAGTTTGTCTGCAAGGTGATTTCAACATAGAAAAACCAAGTCGAAAACAATACAATTCTTTAATAAAAACACTTATTTATCTGAAAAAGAAATATCCCAAAGCCGGCATTTTCAAACACAGAGACGTAGCAAGCAAGAAAAGACCAACAGATTGTCCCGGAACAAATATCAACTTAGAAGAAATAAGAAATACAGTTAATAATTTTCACTATTTTAAACTCCTCAAAAATGGAAATTAAAGAAAACGCATTAAGCAAATCGGAACTTGTAAATTTACAGACCATTGCAAACATTATTCACCTTACAATTCTACACCGCAAACAAGTAGGAATAATAAAAGAAACAGGCAAGGCTTGTTTTGTAATTCAGGAAGAAGACGGCAAACTTCATTACTCCCCTATCGGAGACGAAAAGGAAACATTATTTTTCGATGAAACAGGCGAAAAAGTGTTTTTCGTTGATAATCAGAATTTTAATGCCTTAATACACCCTGAATTTACCCTTAATTTACCCTGAAAACACCCTTAAAACACCCTTAAAGCACCCTGAAAATACCCTTAGCAAAAATGAGTTCCTTGTAGATGACGGCAAAAGAATATGGTTCGACAAAAAAAGAATTGTCGATATTTTAAGCAATGATATTGAAGACGCAGACATAAAAAAAGCGTCTGTAAAATTTGAAAATTTAATCTTAAAAAAACTCTCGCTCAAACCAAGTTTTGAAGCAAAAAAAACAACTTACAAATATTATCTTGATTACATTCAAATAATCAAAAAAAATGATTATGCCGTTTCAAAAATAACAGTACTTACAAACAAATTGCAAGAAACAATAGACGAACTTAAAGCATCAAAAAAGCGTACAATAGAGTACAAAGCAAAAAACGAACTTACAACAAAATTCAAAATCAGAACTTTTGCTTTTTTTATTATCGTCTCCGTTTTTGCCGGATTTTACTACTTCGGTAATATTTTCTTTGATATTCAATATAATGACAAATCTATCCTACCCCACTCTGCACAAGAGGAAGTAAATGAACCCAAAGCAACAAGCAAGTCATCGGCTTATACCCCCGACAAAACAATCCCAACAAAAACATACAGTAAACAAGAAATAAAAGCACTAATAAGCAATTATTCAGTAGAACATAACATATCAATATCCGAATGGAGACAAGGGCAAATAATAAAATCTTTCGCAAATGCTAAGTTTAGCAACTGGCAGGCAAAAAATCAAATAAGTAAAATTATTAATAAAGAATTTTAAAACTATGGAAAACACATTAAAGAAATATGCAAAAGAGTTACAATTAAAAGAAGCAGGAGAAATAAAATGTGGAGATATTTTATTAATTCAAAATTCAGATTTAGAACTTGAAATCTTCCAAGTCTCAGATATTGATGCTTTTTTTATCAATGATAAGGTATCAAACTTATATGATGT
>JAOZMN010000059.1 GCA_029934265.1 Bacteroidales bacterium | reverse complement strand
AAAGATTTGGAAAATCTTGTATCGCACCCGATAAATATTCCTAAAGGAATAAAACTTTCAGGTTCAAAAGAATTTTCGACCGGTAATAAAAATCGAAAGAAAAAGAAATCAAAATAACGTGATTAATCAAATTAAATAATATTGTTAATTGTGCATTGTAATTTGTTAATTGTAAATTGCTTATGTCGATATTTAAAATAACCGGAGGGCGAAAATTAAGAGGGGAAATACAACCGCAAGGAGCTAAAAATGAAGCTCTTCAAGTAATTTGTGCTACACTTCTTACTAAGGAAGAAATAATCATTACGAATATTCCCGATATTCATGATGTTAATAATCTGATTTTGCTGATTAATAAACTTGGAGTACGGGTTGAAAAAATCGAAAAAGGGGCATACAGCTTCAAAGCATCGGAAATAAATTTGGACTATTTGAGAACTTCCGAATTTGCTGAACAAGGAGCAAAATTAAGAGGTTCGGTTATGATACTCGGACCACTTTTGGCACGTTTCGGAAAGGCATATATCCCAAGTCCCGGAGGCGATAAAATCGGAAGACGACGACTTGATACACATTTTATAGGTTTTGAAAAACTCGGAGCAAAATTTCTTTACGATAAAGAAAAATGTTTTTATCGTGTTGATGCAGATAAACTTGTCGGTAAATATATGCTTTTAGAAGAAGCGTCTGTAACAGGAACTGCAAATATCTTAATGGCATCTGTTTTTGCGGAAGGAAAAACTACAATTTACAATGCCGCTTGCGAACCTTATATACAACAGCTTTGCAAGATGCTCAATAATATGGGAGCAAAAATTTCCGGAGTAGGGTCAAATTTGCTTACAATAGAGGGAGTCGGCGAACTGCACGGTTGCAAACATCGTTTATTGCCGGATATGATAGAAATTGGAAGTTTTATCGGTTTGGCGGCCATGACACAATCAAGCATTACCATTAAAAACGTAGCTTATTCCGAACTCGGAGCTATTCCGAATGCTTTTCGCAAACTCGGAATACAAGTAATCGAAAAAAATGATGATATTTTTATTCCCGAACAAGA
The DNA here is from genome assembly GCA_029934265.1 of Bacteroidales bacterium. Lineage (GTDB taxonomy): Bacteria > Bacteroidota > Bacteroidia > Bacteroidales > JAADGE01 > JAOZMN01. The sequence goes on along the minus strand of JAOZMN010000059.1, from coordinate 10,822 downwards.
AAAATACGAAATAGAAACTTTTATAGACGGTTCGATTCTCACACTTGCTGACGCTCCTTGGCCGGGACTTACTCCGGATATATTAAGTGTTCTGCTTGTTGTTGCTACGCAGGCAAAAGGAAGCGTACTTATTCATCAAAAAATGTTTGAAAGCAGATTGTTTTTTGTCGATAAACTTATAGATATGGGGGCGAAAATAATACTTTGCGACCCGCACAGAGCAACGGTTATCGGTTTGAACAGAGAAAATTCACTGCGAGCCGCAAAAATGACTTCACCCGACATCAGAGCCGGAGTTGCACTTCTTATTGCGGCAATGTCGGCAAACGGAGAAAGCACAATTCATAATATCAACCAGATAGACAGAGGATACGAAAATATCGACAAGCGATTAAACGCACTTGGTGCGGAAATAATCAGGATTTAAAAAACATAATAGAGTTCGGTATAAAAAGACCCTTATGGTTTGATTTAACAAAATCTAACAAGTTTAAATGCTTGATTTACAATCTGTTACTTAAAACCCTAAGGGTCTGATTTCGAGAAAATCGACTTTTTAGACTGAACTCATACCGCTTATTTTGACGGAATTTTAGAAGGAATAGAAAATGAGGAGAGGAAACCAAAAAAGAATTACTTTCTATAATCAAACAAAAAGATAAATTAAGGTCTCCGACCTCTGTTTAAGAGAGTGAAATTGTTTATATATTTAACAGTCATGGTGTTGTCAAGTAGTTGATACATGAAAAACTTATGTAGGAGTACTTGATAATTAATTCTTATTATAAAAAAAACTCGTGTATTTATTTTTTAAATACACGAGTTTCGTTTATAGTAAGTCGGAATATCTTATTTGAGTATAACTTTTTGAGTGTAAATTTTATTTCCGCTTTGAGCTTTTACAAAATAAATTCCTTGTGCAGAATTCATGTTTATTGTAGTAGTTCCTTCTGTATAAATATTTTTTTCTTTAACAAGACTTCCTGTAATGCTGAATATTTTTACGTTTACAGGCGATAAGTCGGATTTTTGAATATTAATTTTATTGTCGGAGGTGAAAATATTAAGTCCTTCAATATTATTAATATTATTTACGGAATTTGTTTCGCCGAGTTGAATTTCAAATTCGTAATCGGAACCGGTTGTGTATTCAAAACTGTAATTCGTAAAATATTTAAGATTTACGGAAGTGCCTTTTGAAACGTCTTTGAGCATAACAGCAAGAGTATCATTCATTTGGAAATCGCTTGCGGTTATTTTGTAAGTTCCTGATTTTCCTGCTCTGAAATTTACCGGAACTGTCATTGATTTTGTAACTTCGGGCAGTGTGTTTATTGCCATATCCAAACCGGCTTCTGTGGTGCTGAAAAGTTGCGGTACATTACTATCGTCTGCAAATTTTTTGTAAGCGTCCAAGTTATCGGATTCTTTATCGGCATCTGTTGAAAATCGTACTATCATTTCATCGGAATAATTATTTCCTTCGGCTTTTATCTTAATAAAATCACTGATTGACTCTCCGCCTTTGGTCGTGCTTCCGAAATAATGAGTTTGTGCCGTATTGTCCAAAGTCAAATCGACATCGGTTTCGGCTTTTACGAAAAATCCTTGCAAAGCTTCAACGTATTGAGTTGCATCATTGAGTACCACTCCGCCTTTTTGATACAATTTATAATTTTTGGTCGTTGCATCATAAATATAAAACGCATTTCCTGCTCCGGTATGATTTGTGATATTTTCTAAATCAATTCCGGAAGTAAAAGGATTTCCGGTTAAATTCCAACCGTTTTTATCGGCATCTGTTGCAAGCAAAGAAACTATCGGGCTTCCTGTATTCAGTGTGCCTGAAAGAGTTGCTGTTTTTGCGGTGGTGTAATTTACTTTATAAGCATTTGCTGAAGTCAAATTATTACTGTCCGAAATTGTATTCCATAAATTATCGGTTTCCGACCAAGATGAAAGTGTCGAACCGGTAAATATGCTTCCTGTTGCGGTTTTGAACGGATTTGTAACATATTGAGTTTCATCGGCTTTAAAAGCGTGTTCTATATTTATTGCAAATGTGTTGTTTGTGTTGTAGTTTACAAGAGATGCTTTATTTTCGAGCGTGAAAGTTGCTTGTTTTGTGCCGTCGGTAAGGTCAATTTCAGAACCGTCGAACATTGTAACTGCATTTCCTTTTTCAATATTAATAATTGCATCAGAGGGAGTTGTACCGTTTTCGATATATAAACCTGAATTTGAATACATTATTAAAGATGTATCTTTTGCAAATTCGGAAACTGTTTTGGAATTTAAAGTAAGACTTCTTGTATAAAGTTTAGCGTTTATAAGGTTTTGAGTTCCTTTATCTCCTATAATTATATATCCTCCGTCCACGCTTATGGTTGGCAAATGAGCTTCGGAAACTCCTGTTGTTTTTTCTGCAAATTGTTCTATTACCAACGATGCTCCGCTGTTCAAAGCAAATGTTTCTGTAATAACTTTGCTTGATGTATTTCCCTCTTCTACAATAACTTCACCGCCGAGAATATTTAATTTGCTGGTTTTGTCGGAAACGGATATTGTACGTCCTGCCGCCATTTCGAGTGTTCCTCTGTCTGCGGTTCCCGAGTTGTCTTCTATTGTAAGAAGTCCGCCGTTTCTGATGATTAAATCTGCTGTTTCGGGTGCAACTGAATTTGCATCAAAAATAAGACTTCCGCCCGAACGTATATTTACAACACCGGCGTTTGAGCTTCCTTTTTCTGCTGTTTGCTCGATAACCATTGTGGCACCGGCATTAAGTGTCATTATTGCGGGATTTACTTTTTCGCCGCTTCCGCCTTTTTCTGCAAATTGTTCTATTACAAGCGAACCTCCTGACCCGATTATAACACCGTATTCAGTCGATACTTTCGAGTTATCTTCAACATCGTTTTCATTTTTCTTAATAACAACGTTTGAACTTCCGGAAACGGTCATTGAAGCAGTTCCTTTCTCTGCAAATTGTTCTATTATAATACTTTGAGTTTCAAGTTGTGCAATTACCTTTCCCTCTCCTTTTACAAGAACATTACTACCGGCATCTACTGTTAATTTTCGACATTTTGCATTAGTTTTGATAATACATTGTCCGTTTCTGACAAATACATCATCAAATTCTCCGGGTATAAAACCACCGTCCCAGTCTCCTGCTTCTTCCCAGTCTATAGTGCCGTCCGTAGCAACTGATTTTAAATCTTCTATTGCATTTATTATAATAATATCTTTATATTCGGAGCAAGTACTGTTTGTTATCGTCCAACGTAAAACGTTTCTGCCTCTTCCGAGTGTGATTTTCGAGTTTCGTAAAAGTGCGTTTGTAATAATTGCATCTCCTTCTATCACTGACCATTTACCTGTCCCGATTAAAGGACTTGCTGCTTCAAGACTGATTTTATTTGTAATATTACTTATCGTAGATGAAATTCTTTTATTAATTCCGGGATTTATTGAGGCTATTGTATTATTGGTCAAAGCAATTTGAGCAGTGTTTGTACAACCGTTCAAATTAACTGTCCATTTTAGTGTTCCTGCTCCTGTTGAAATGTTTTTCAGTTTAGTGATATTTGAATTTACATCGGTAAAGGTTCCTGTTAAATTTCCAAGTTCCCAAGTTCCTGTTCCGTTTGTCGGATTTGAGGCTGTTATATCGAGAGTATCGACACACAGCATTTGAGAGCTTGTATTTATAGCTGCATTGGAAGGAACATTATATCTTATAATTATATCATCGGAAGTTGCACAACCGTTGCCGGTAACTTCCCAACGGAATTTATTATCTGTGTTTGAATCTAAATTAGTTATTGTTATACTGTTTGAACTTATATCGGAAATGGTACCGCTACCGGATATTACAGACCATAAACCTGTAAAACCTCCGAAAGGAGTTGGTGCATTTAAGCTTGTATTATCTGTACAAAGGTCTTTATCCGAACCAAGAGTTACGGCAGTCCCGTTAAATGTAATGTTTACATCGTTGTAATTTGTACAAGAACCTTCACTTACTGTCCATCTTAAAGTGTTGGTTCCGGACGATAAGCCGGTAACAGTAGAATTATATTGATTTTGATTTGTAACGACAGCACTACCGAATATGGTAGTCCAAGTACCTGCTCCGAAAGTAGGAGATGTTGCATTTAATGTTTCGTTTTCATAACAAGTATTAAAATCACTGCCGATTGTTGCTGCTACGCTATGATTTGTTATAATAACATCGTCATAACTTTCACAAATTCCGTTTACAATCGTCCAACGATAAGTGTTTGCTCCGTTTGGCATTCCGTTTACGGAAGTCATATACGAACTGGGATTGGAAAAAGTTCCTCCTCCGGAAATGAGCGACCATGTACCTGTACCTATTGACGGCATATTAGCAGTCAGACTTGCATTATTAACACATTCTTCACTATCATTTCCTGCTACTGCTGTACTTGGTGCATTGTTTGTTATTTCAACAACTTCAAAAGCACTGCAAACACCATTATCTACTGTCCATGTAAAAGAATTAAGTCCGGCGGATAAGTTTGTAATTTGTGTAGTAGCGTTATTTTGACTGATAATGGTTCCGCCACCGTTTGAAAGAGTCCAAGTACCTGTTGCTCCACCTACGGGATTAGTTGCAGACATTGTAACTATATCTGAGCATACATTCTGATTGCTGCCGGCAGTTGCAGTAACAGCATTATTTGTTATGGTTACCTCTCCATAGCCGGAACAGCCTGAATCAGTAACTGACCAACGAAATTTATTTGCTCCCGGCGATAAGCCGACAGCCGCGCTATTATAGGAATTAGGATTTGTAAATGTTCCGGAACCGGAAATAATAGACCAAGTTGCTCCGCTTTCAAAATACTCTCCGTTCATAATAAAATTCTCCGAACAAGTTGTTGCATCAAGTCCGGCATCTATTGTAAGTATATCGGTATTTATTGTTACTTGGTCGGTCGAACTGCATATTCCGTTTGTAGTTGTCCATTCCAAGATATTTGTTGGAGTTGCCAAACCGGAAACATAAGTATTGTAAAATGTATTATCGGAAAATACAGCACTCCCGGAAATTACAGTCCAAGTACCTATACTTCCGGCAGGAGATTGGACTGCAAGGAGCTGGAGATTATTTCCGCAAATATTACTGTCCAAACCTGCATCAGCAGTCGGATAAGTATCACATTGTGAGTAAGCTGATGTGTTAATGCCTATAAAAGCAATAATAATACTCAATAATTTAAGTAAATTTTTATTTTTCATAATTTTATAAATTTATGGTTAGTGGTTTGTATTTAAAGACGTAAAAAGTGTAATATAGTTGCAAAATAAAATACACTTATATTATTATAGTACAACAAAGAGGCAAAAAGGTTGCCTACTTAATAATTATTTTTTCGGTAAAAATACCTTTTTCGTTTGTAAGTTCCACAAAATAAATACCTTTTGCAAATTTTTTAACCGGTATTTTATTTGTTTTACCTTGTAAAATTTGTGAATATATTTTTTCTCCTGTAATATCGTAAATAATTAAAGAATATGAATAATTATCGTTAATTTCTATAAAAATATTATTCTTTACCGGATTCGGGTATATATTAAATGTGCTTTTGGAAAGTACCGGTATTGAATTTGCATCTAAGTAAGTAATATTATAACTGCAAGAACCTGTATTCCCGGATTTATCGGTTGCTGTCCATTTAATGCTTGTAATTCCTTTGGGGATTGTAACACCTTTTAATGTTGATAAACTATTAATGTTATTGATTGTGCTTATAAGTTGGCAGTTATCGGAAGAGTACAAAAAATCATATTCATTAGTTGTTATTTCATATTCTTTTTGTTCGGGAATGTTCGCTATTTTAATATCGTCGGGACAAGTAATTTCGGGAGAAATTACGTCTATTGTGTGTAAAGTTGCTACATTGCTTGTTTTGCTGTTAAGTCCGCCGGTAACTACGCATCTGAATTTATATCCGTCCATTTTGCCGGTTACGGATAATATATTGAGAGCGAAAGATGTCGAATTTATAAAAACATTATTATCAGTAATCGGTAAAAATCCGCTTCCTGTGGAATCTATTTCCCATTTGTATGCTTCTACTCCTGTTGTTTTTATTGCAAAGGAATATGATGTTCCTTGGCAGACGGTGGTGTCTTTGGGTTGTACAGAAATTGCAAGTTTAGAAGTGTAAATATATATTGCTCCGGCATCTTCTCCGCCGGCATTTTCCTGATATGCTCCGACTATTGCATAATCTTCTATCAAGCCCACTGAAAATCCGAATTTATCATCAACTCCGGCATCGGAAGCCATTATTTTCTTGGTTTCTTTCCAAGTACCTGAATTATTATTAAAAACATAAGCTACTCCGGCATCTTCGCCTCTTTCGTCATCGTTGATTGATGCTGTAATTGCAGTATTGTCAGCAATAAAAACTGATGCTCCGAAACGATTGTATGTTGCTGGATTTTCTTCTTGCAAAGCGATTTCTTCTGTCCAAGTTCCCGACGAATATTTATAGATATAAGCTCTGCCTGTTTCTATTATTGTGTTTGTGGAATCTCGTCCGGGTGAACCGATTATAGCATTTGTTCCGGATATTCCTACCGAGTAACCGAAATTATCTTCTATTACAGCCTTATCCGGAACCAATATTTGTGTTTCCGACCAAGTATCTGCTAAGTTTTGAAAAATATATGCCGAGCCGGAATTTGAACCTTTAATATCGTTCTGGTAAGCTCCGACTATGGCAAATTCTCCGGATATTGATACCGAGTAACCGAATAAATCCTTTTCAGCTTTGTCGGAAGCTGTTAGTTTTGCAACTTCTTCCCAAGTATCTCCTGAGTTTTTAAAAACATAAGCTGCTCCTGAATCATAGCCTTTATTGTCGTTGCCGTAAGCTCCGACTATAACATAATCTCCTGAAATTGCAACTGAATATCCGAAATAATCATTTTCTCCGGCATCTGAAGCTGTGATTTTTTTAATTTCCGACCATATTCCGTTGTTATTTTTAAAAATATAAACTGCTCCGGAATTTGAAATCAAATCATCATGAGCATAAGCACCTGCTACAATATAACTTCCGTCTATTGCTATGGAACTTCCGAATAAATCGTAACTTGCGATGTCAGAGGATTTTAATGTTTGTTGAAATATCCATTCTCCGTCATTTTTTTTGTAAATGGATATTAGACCTCCGTTTACGGCTTCCTTATTGCTTTTTGGAGACCCTGCAACTGCATATTCTCCTGAAATTGCTACTGAATTTCCAAATTTTGCTCCGACTTCGTTCGATTTTATTTTTATCATTTCGCTCCAACCTTGAGCTTTTGAGTTTAGTGAAAATAATAAAATAACCAAAACCGATAAGCTTGTTTTAAATACTTGCTTTTGTAATTAAAGTTTTTATTTATTAATAATAATTTTGTGGTTTTTTCGGTAAAACTTTGTTTAAGTTAAAACCAATCAATTTGATAAGTACCGTATTTTTGTTAGAATTATATATTTAAAGATTTTAGTCTGATTGCGAAGAAATATACTTTTTAGACTGAACTCTTTAAAGATTTTGTATTTGTTCTAAATTATTAATTTGAAAAATGGAAAATTCACCATTTTTTTTTGAGACGACTCTTGGATTATAAAGTTCTTTGCTTATCGAATCAATGAATTCATAATATTCAACACAGTCCCATTAAATAAATCAAATTGAAAAAAATCAGATATATTGAAAATAATTTTAGATAATAACATTTTTTTATAAATTTGTCTGTTTTTACAGCTAAATTAAAAGAGTTAATAATCTGAATATGTCATTTGTAGGTAATTTTATAGGAAAATCAAAAGATGAGTTCGGTAAAGAAAATATTCGAGAAGCCGTAACCATAATATTATTTTCTTATGCAGGTATGTTTTCACTGTTTGTATTTGGGACTTTACGCTTAGTAAAATCTGAAATACCTGCGGCTGTTGCTATATATTCTGTATTTTTTGTTGTTCTTTTAAATTATATTATTTTTAAGATTAGAAAAAAGACAAAATTTGCCGCTTATGTTATCGTAGCTTTGGTATTTATTTTAATGTTAGGAATATTTTCCGTAATAGGTAAAAACGGAACCGGATTGTATTGGTATTATATATATCCGTTATTTGCAATTTTTTTAATCGGTAACAGAACAGGTAGTATATTTTCAGTAATTTTAATATCGGTTACTGCTTATTTTGTAATTTTCCCTCTCGATTTTATGATTACTTATCCTAAGGTAATTTTAATAAGAGTAGTCTTTACATATCTTTTTGTAGTTGTTCTTACCAATATTTATGAATATACTCGTGTAAGAATACAAAAATATTCAGACAAGATGTATTCTGAAAAATCGGAATACTTAGAGGAAACATTACAACAAAAAGAAGAAATGTCGGCAATAAATGAAGAACTGAAAAAAACACAGGAAAAAACACAGGAACAAGCTGAAGAGCAACGAATGCTTAATGAAAAATTATTTGCTCAAAGCTTGAAAATTGAAACAGCAAAAGAAGAAACTCAAAGAAAAAATCAGGAACTTAACCAACAAAACGAAGAAATTCAAGCCATAAATGAATATCTCGATAAATCACAACAAAAAATACTTAAACAATCAGAAGAATATAAAATTCTAAACAGTAAATTAAATTAAATAAATAAAGAAATAATTGATGGAATAAATTATGCTAAAGTAATACAATCAGGGCTTTTCCCGAGTAAAGAGTTAACAAAAGAATTACTGAAGGAACACTTTATTTTTCATAAACAAAAAGATATAGTCGGCGGTGATTTTTATTATGTAGCCAAAATTGACAGTCGATTGTTTTTTGCAGTTGCTGATTGTACAGGACACGGTGTTGCCGGAGCTTTTATGTCCATACTCGGAGTAACGTATATCAATCAGATATTGAGACGGAACAATATATATGAAACAAATGAAATTCTTGAAAGACTGAGGACTGAAGTTAAAGAAATCTTCCGCAGCCTCGGTAATGACAGCAAAAACGGTATGGATATGGCATTTTGTGCAATAGATACCGATACGAATATTCTTGAATTTTCCGGAGCTTACAATCCTGCATTTATTGTGAGGGATAAAAAAATGATAATTCTTAAACCGATAAAAAACCCTATAGGAAGCCATCCTGTGGAAAAGAAATTTGAAAAACAACAATTTCAATTACTTGATAATGATTGTATTTATTTATTTTCAGATGGTTATTACGACCAGTTCGGAGGAAAAAGCGGGGAACGAAAATTTATGATAAAAAGATTTAAAAATTTACTTCTTGAAATAAGCACCGACCCTATGGAAGACCAAAAAGAAATGTTGGAAGAAATTTTTGAAAATTGGCGAGGTGAACAATCACAAATTGACGATGTTACAGTATTTGGTATTCGGTGGAAATATTGATTTTTACGGTAAAAAACTCAATCATTTTTTTTGTATAAACTAATAAAAACCCCTCTTTTTTTAAACTCCTTTACAATAGTAAAGTTATTTTTAAGCGAGTCAATCTCACTGTCCGAAAAATCATTAAAAATATTAGAATAAATGATATAATTTTGTTCGGATAAGTTTTTTTCGACGTAACTACTTGTGTCATTGTTCAGTTTGCAAATTTCACCGCTCGAAATATTAGGGAAAGCACTTCCTATCTTATATTTCGGAATTTCTGTACTTTCAACATACTTATCCATTGAATTACTTAATTCGTAATAAGGAATATGTGCCAAAGACGAATCCCAGCCTTGAGCAGTTTTATCGCTGTATATTAATAAATTACCCAAAATTAAACCAAAAATAATTAATCCGAAAATTAAAACTTGAACTTTGTGAATTTTAATAAAATTGACAATAAAATATCCTGTTATAACTGAAACAATAAGGTATAAAGGTAAAATATATCTGTGAGCAGTTAAACTTCTGTAAGATATAAAACTTACAGACAAACAAATCGTTGTAATTATTAATATTTTAAAAAGAAATTTATTTTTTTCGGTAAAAATAGTTTTTAGATTTTTAATTTTTAAAATCATTATTCCGGCAACCGGAAAATATAAAAATATTCTGCCGAAATCTATCATTCTCCAGATAAAAATCCCTGCATTTTTAATCATACCCAAAAAGTCGGCAGTATTGAAATTGTTTCCCCACGGCGAACTTGAATGATAAGCTATCCAGTTTTTTCTTAGGTAATGATAATAAAAATAAGCAATGAAAATAATTAAAGCCGGCAAATAAATAACGGCTCGTTGTACAAGCTGTTTGGAAATTTGCAAAAAAATTAAACTTTTTTTATTTCGATTATAATTTTTTTTGTCGGCAATTATATTTTTAAAATTAATATTAGTTGAAATATCTATAAGTAAGACGGCAAGTGAAATCATAATACCACGCATACTTATCAAAAACAATCCTGTAATTGCAATACTTAATAGAATTTTTCGATTTTCGATAATTGAATTTAAAGAAAGAAAAAATAAAAATACGAGAACAATATCCGGTGATACCAAAATAGATTGACTTAAAAGTGTCGGGTCGGCAAAAAAAAGTAACATTACCGGAAAAATATATTTTTTGCCTGTAAAATTCTCGATAAATTTATATGCTTGAAAAATAATTCCGACAATAAACGGAAGCATGGCAAAATGAGCAACAAACAAACTTTTTCCGAAAATAAACCAACAAAAAGCAATGTAAATTCCAAAAGCAGGTATATGTCCGCTGTCTATTTTATCCGGCAACAACAAATCGGAAAAATTATTTTCATAAAAAAAAT
>JAOZMN010000058.1 GCA_029934265.1 Bacteroidales bacterium | reverse complement strand
TCATTATCTTGTCCGATAACTTTTGATTGCAATTCCGGTTTCATATTTTTCAGTCTTGCACCTTCGGCTTGTGCTATTCTTTGCACCGGTACGCCTGTCATCATTGCGATAACTTCCGCAACATCTTCTTCGCTTACTTTTTCTCTGTTTGTTACTAACTTATCGTTCCATTCTTTTTTTACTTTTTCAAGATTTTCTCTTAAAATACGTTCTTCATCTCTCAATTTTGCAGCTACTTCGTAATGATGCGTATCGGCAGCTTTTACTTTTTCGACATTTATATTTTTAATTTTTTCTTCAATGTCTTCAATTTCTTCAGGGACATTTATTCGAGATACGTGAACTCTTGCTCCTGCTTCGTCTAATGCGTCTATTGCTTTATCCGGTAGATGTCTGTCGCTTATGTATCTGTTTGTAAGTGAGACACAAGAGTCGAGTGCGTCGTCCGTATAAATTACATTGTGATGGTCTTCATAGCGTTCTTTTATATTGTGAAGAATACTTACGGTTTCCTCCGGCGAAGTGGGTTCTACGATGATTTTTTGGAAGCGTCTTTCCAGTGCCCCGTCTTTTTCGATATGCTGACGATATTCATCGAGAGTTGTTGCTCCTATACATTGAAGTTCGCCTCGTGCAAGTGCGGGTTTGAGCATATTTGACGCATCAAGAGTTCCGCCTGCACCGCCTGCACCGATTATTGTATGAATTTCATCAATAAATAAAATTACGTCTTTATTATTAGTAAGTTCGTTTATTATTGCTTTCATTCGTTCCTCGAACTGACCTCGATATTTTGTTCCTGCCACTAATGCACCGACATCAAGAGTAACAATTCTTTTATTGTGAAGAACTCTTGATACTTGATTATTTACAATACGAAGAGCAAGTCCTTCCGCAATAGCGGATTTACCTACTCCGGGTTCTCCGATAAGTATAGGATTGTTCTTTTTTCTTCTGCTTAATATTTGTACAAGTCTTTCAATTTCGACATCTCTGCCGACTATCGAGTCGAGCCTGCCTTTGATTGCGGCTTCTGTTAAATCTATTCCGAAATTATCAAGAACCGGTGTTTCATTTTCTTTCTTTTTACCGGATTTTTTTTTCGATTTTTTTCTGTTTTCAAAAAATTCGTCATCCTCATCGTAATCTTCATCATCGTCTTCGAGAGTATTTCCTCTCGAAACCGGTAATTTTTTATATGTTTCTTTTAACAGTGGATAATCGACACTATTTTCTTTAAGAATACCGGCAATTTCACATGAGCCTTCTTTTATTATTGCAAGTATAAGGTGGTCGGGCAATATTGTTTTGTCTTTTAATGATTTAGCTTCAAGAAATAATAATTTCAGTGAGCGTTCGACTGTTTTTATCAGCGGTATGTTTTCGGCTTCACTTTCTGTAATTATCTCTGATGTTCTCAATTTCCCCTCAACTGATTTTTTAAGTATAGCAAGGTCGAAACCCAAATTTTGAATTGCTTTAAGGATAACGGAACTTCCTTCACGAAGAACTCCCAAAAATAAATGGTCGTTTCCTATGTAATTATTCCCCAGTCTGATAGCCTCTTCTCTACTGTATGATAATATTTTAACTATTGATTTCGGATATTTATTGTCCATATTTTTAATTGTGAATTTAATATTTTTTTATTTCAGACCTTCGTCCGTTTTAATGTTTTCGTTCGCTATATTTTTGAGTTTTCGTGGCTTATAATTAACCTTCAATAGTCTAACATTCTAAAAATAACGAATGTCTATTTTTTCAGCCTTAATTTGAAAAAATCTACAAATAATTTACAAAGTTAATATTTTTTTTAACAGCCGGATATAAAAAAGTAAATATGTGAAAACTTTTGTAAGGATACTTAGTTTATATATTGAAAAAGTTAAAATTTGATAACAAATACCTTATAGTTAAAGTGCTTATAACAAAGGGGTTAAGATTCTATTTGTTAATTTCGGATTCTTTTTTTTGTTGATTTATTTTACTTCTCGGGTGAAAATCGCTAACCACTTGTCTTAAAAATTCTTTGTCGAGATGAGTATAAATTTCGGTGGTTATTATTGATTCGTGTCCGAGCATTTGTTGGACGGCACGTAAATCGGCACCGCCTTCTACCAAGTGAGTGGCAAAGGAATGTCGGAAAGTATGAGGACTTATATTTTTTTTGATTTCGGCTTTTTCCGCCAATTTTTTTACGATTGTAAAAATCATTATTCTTGTAAGTTGTTTTCCTCTTCGGTTCAAAAAAAGTATATCTTCAAATTCTTCTTTTATTTTAAGCGTGTTCCGATAATTATTCATATAATATTCTATTTCTGCTATTGCTTTTTCACCTATCGGAACGAGTCTTTCTTTGCTTCCTTTGCCTTCAATTCTGATATATTTTTCTTCAAAATACAAATTGGATATTTTTATCGACGTAAGTTCTGAAACTCGTAATCCGCAACTGTACATGGTTTCGATTATTGCTTTATTTCTGTGTCCTTCGGGTTTGCTGAGGTTTATTTGGGATTGAAGTAAATCTATTTCTTCCACAGAAAGGACTTCCGGTAATTTTTTTCTTATTTTTGGAGCTTCGAGTAATGATGCAGGGTCTTCTTTTATGTATTCTTCGAGAAGCATAAAATTATAAAATGATTTTATGCCGGAAATTATGCGTGCTTGTGAGCTTGTGCTGAAACCAAGTTCGGGAAGTTTGGCAACAAATTCTTCAAGTATCTTTCGTGTGATATTTTCGACTTCTGTTTTCGCAAAATTCGATAATTTTAAAACGTCGCCGATGTATGCTTGAACGGAATTTTCGGATAAAGATTTTTGGAGTTTCAAAAAATAAGAAAATTCTTTTATCTTCTTATCCCAATGCTCTTTAAGTTCTTTTTCTCGTTTTTCTTTTTCGATTTCATTTTCTTGATTTTCTTCTTTGGCTTGATTTTCAATTTTGTTTTTTTTCATTTTTTTTCTTATTTATAAGCGAAATTCCAAGTAAAATAATTACTGTTCCGATTATTTGGATTATCGAAAATATTTCTCCGTCCATAAATCCCCAGCCGAGTGCAAATACAGGAATTACATAAGTTACCGCAGAGCTGAATAAAGTATCTGTATATTTGATAAGTACATTAAATATGGAAACTGCAACAAATGTACTGAAAAATGCGAGAGCTACTATTAATGAAAGATTTAATGAAAAATCAGGTGTTTTAAGTGCTTCCGTATAATCGGAAAATAACAGATGTATTCCTGCAACGGGTCCGACAAGCAAAAATGAATAAACTGTTACTGATAAGGCATCTACGTCTTTCAGTTTAAATTTTGTTTCGTTGATGCTTATTGCATATCCGATTGTTGCAACTATTACAAGCCCGGCATAAAGCGGATTACTGTTTTCTGCCGAACTGCTTTGTCCTAAAATCAGTGCCATTGCTCCGACAAGTCCAATAGCTATACCCCAAATTTTACTTCTTTCAAAAGAAACTTTATACAAAATAAGTCCTATTATTAGTGTGAAAACCGGTACGAGAGAATTTAAAACTCCGGCTAATGAGCTGTCAATATGCGTTTGGGCACTTGTGTATAAAAGTCCGGGCATATAATTTCCGACAAATCCGACAATGATAAACGACCATGTTTTTTTTATCGGGTATTTTTTTATTTTTTTTATAATAAAAGGAAGAAAAAATATGAACGCAAAAAACATTCTCATTGATGCAACTTGCTCAAAACTAAATGTTTCAAGTCCGTGTTTCATTAAAATAAAAGAACTTCCCCAAAGGAAAGCGATAAAAAGCAACATTGTCCATTGCCAAAAAGGTTTACGTAAAAATTTATCTGATTTCAAATTGTAGTTTTAAATTTTTTTTGCATTTATCCGTTAATAATCAATGCTGCCGCACCAAGTATCCCGACCGGTGAATTTTCTAATCCGGACTTTAATATTTTAATATTATTTTTATGAATTTTCAATGAATATTTTTCTGCATATTTTTTTACGTTTTTCATAAAAGGTTGTTCGGCTTTTGAAATTCCTCCGGCAAGAAAAACTGCTTCCGGACTGAAAATAGAATAAATATCTGCTATTGCAATTCCGAGAATTTTACCTGTATATTCTAATGTTTTATATGCAACAGGGTCGTTTTTTCCGGCAAGTTCTGAAATAAGTTTAGGAGTTATATTTTCCTGCTTCATATCTTTAAGCGGACTTTTTAAATTTTCATTTTCCGGCAAAGTTAAAATATAATTTACATTTTGTACAATTCCTTTTGCCGATACGTATTCTTCGAGACAACCGATTTTTCCGCAAGAACATTGTCTGCCGTCGGGATTTACAGTAATGTGTCCGAGTTCTCCCGCCATTCCGGTTTTTCCGTAAAGTAATTTTCCTTCGACAAAAATTCCGCTTCCTAATCCTGTGCCAAGCGTAAGCAAAACAAAATTTTGCATCTGTTTTGCATTTCCGAATACTTTTTCGCCTATTGCGGCGGCGTTTGCATCGTTGGTGAGTTTTACAGGTAAGTTAAATTCTTCTTCAAAAAGTTTTGAAACCGGTAAAATTCCTTTTTGGTCTAAATTAGCGGCGTATTCGATATTTCCTGTATGATAATTTCCGTTGGGTGCTCCGATGCCTATTCCTGAAATATCGGTTATTTTATTTTCTGTAATATATTTTTTAATTTGTTCGGAAACTGCTGACACATAAGATTTAAAATTTTTATATCCGCTTGTTTCTAAAAATGATTTATATAATAATTCTCCGGTTTGTGATACAATTCCCCATTTTGTGCTTGTTCCTCCTATGTCGATTCCTATTATGTAAGTAGCCATAGTCAAATTTTTCTGCATTTTTTAGTCGTAGTCCTCAATTCTTTTTTTCTTGACAAATTTAATAAATTTGATTTATAAAATGAATTATTTTTAGAAATTAAGGTCTTCTGTTTATCTTCACTTGTAAATATGTACAAAACCGGTATAAGTTTTATTGATTTTCCGATTGTAAAGTAAATAATAGTAAACACCGGTTTCCGAATTTTCGGCTTTCCAGTCGTTTTTGTAATTATCTGTTTCAAAAATCAAACTGCCCCATCGAGAATATATTTTCAGGCTCCAAGTTGTATTTTTTATTCCTTCGATATAAAAAAAATCATTTTTGCCGTCCGAATTAGGAGTAAAAACATTTGGAATTTTAATCTTATCGCAAAAAATAAAAGTTACTGATATTGTATCGGAACTCGTACCGCATTTATTTGTAACATTTACATAATAAGTCCCCGAACTGTCCGGAATAAAATAAGGCAAATTACTTTTATCGTTCCAAATAAAATCACCAATATCAGTATTTACAGAAAGTTCAAAATATTCTCCGTCGCATACCGAAGTATCTTTACCGAGCGAAAAATCAGGTGTAGTTTTATAAATAACGTTCAAACTATCTGTAAATTTACATAAATTTGTATCTGTAATTTGTAATCGTATAACTTCTTGTTTATCAACGATATATTTATTGTCGGTAATAGAATCGTTCCACAAAAAAAGTACCTCCGAAATATCCGGTTTTAGGATATAAAAACCTCCTGTACAAAGAGTTGTATCTTCTCCAAGTGAAAATTCCGGCAAAGGATATTCCGTAATATTTACGGTATCCGAGCCTTTACAGCCAAGCGAATCAACTACATTTACAAAATATTTCCCTGCTTTATTTGCGATAATTACAGAATCGGTAGAGTTATCTTGCCATTTGTAAGAATATCCTTTTTTGTAAATATTTATTGTATAAAAATCGTTTTTACAAAAACCGGTATCTTTTTCAAGAATAATTTCCGCCAAAGTTCCTTCAGTAATATTAACGGTGTCCGAAATTTTACAACTTGTATAAATATTTGTAATTTCAACCGGATATTTTCCTGTTTTTGAAGCATAAAAAACAGTATCAACAATTTCATTATTCCATTTATAAGAATAATTTTTATACGGCGGATAAATTTCAATTTCATTATTTCCGCAGATAGTCGTATCGGAAATTAGACCTTTTGCCGGAGAATCCGCAATAATAACATCTTGCGAATATTTATAAGTCGTTCCTGATTTCCGGCTTGTAAGTTCTACCGTATATGTACCCGAATTTTCATAATAATGAGAAGAATTATATGCAGTATCGGTATTCAAAATTCCCGATTTTTCATCACCGAAATTCCAAGAAACGGAGTCTGTGCCGGCAGTGTTTGTCGGATTGAAATTTACAAGTGTTTTTTCGCAATAATTACCGGTTCTGAAAGCCGGCGGTAAAAAATAACTCTGCATAAAATCCGGCAAGCCCATTCTGCATTTTCTACCATTCAAATACAATCCGTCTTCCACAAAATTACAATCCGGAGTTTTTAAATTCGGATTGTTCACAATTCCAAGATGCTGTTCGGTGCTGACAGCCGCATAAATTTTGCCGTCGGTTGCAAGTTGCAAAGCACCGATAAAATTTCCGGCTGTGTGTATTTTTGTCAATGAATTTTTAATATCCTCGTTTGTCGCACCGGTCAAATCTACTTGATATAATTCTCTGTCCACGCTTGCGTAAAGTTTTGTACCGTCCGGTGAAAACTCAACTCCGTAAGGTGAACCCAAACCAAAATCAAGAGTTACAGGATTAGTTAAAATTCCTGTATTAGCATCAAAGTCAAGTATTTCGACACTCGAAGCACGAAGTAAAGCGGACGCAATTTTTGTTCCGGTTGGCGAAAAACGTAAAAAACCGATAGCATTAATCACAAATACCGGTTCAAGTTGCACATAATCCATACCGACTTCCGAAATTACAGGTTCGGTTTGAATACCGTCTTTTGTAATAAGCCAAGCATAAAATTTATTGTTTCCCCAGCCGTGAGAAACTAACCAAATATCTTTTTTGTTTGCGTGCCAAACAGCCGTAACTTTTTCCGGAACCGGAGAGAGCAAAGGAATGTTTTTTGTTTCCGTAACAACGCCCAAACCGTTATCACCGTTTATATTTACCACCGAATATTGCAAACCTTTCGGCTTTGCTTCATAATCGACAGTAAAAATATAGTAATACATCTTACTTTCCGGTACAGGAATAATAATTGCCGATTCGCAAGACGAAGAATCACCATTCAGACCGGTTCCGTTTTCCATAATTTGATGATTTGCGTTCCAGACGGTACTTCCGTTGGTGTAAAAAAGCAAATTTCCAAGCGTATCGGATATAACGGCACTTCCTTCATAAGTACTCATTGCACTGTTTGTAAGCACTTCCGGTTTACCTGAATTAAAATTAATACCGGCATTATCTCCAAAATACCAAACATTTGCCTGTCGTTGCGAATAGCTGTTTAATGCAGTAAAAATCATTAATATAAATAAATAAAAACGCATATTTTGTTAAATTTTGAAGTTTTAAGCCTACTCCGAAAAGTCGCAGTGCGACTAATTACACTTTTTGGACTTCTCGGAGTGGACACAGTTTTGAAATTTTGAAATTGTAACGTTTTGAGTTTTTTAAAACTTTTTTTCAAAAATACTAAACATTTTTCATGTTTGGATAAAAAAATTCTATTTTTGTGAAACTTAATTGTTTACATTTAAAATAATTCACAAAAAAACATTCAAATGAAATTACCTTATGCAGAGCCGTACAAAATAAAAATGGTTGAATCCGTTTATAAAAGTACAAGAGACGAAAGAACTATTTGGTTAAAAGAAATAGCAAAATATAATCTTTTTAATTTGAAAAGCAAACACGTTTTTATTGATTTGCTTACCGATTCCGGAACCGGAGCAATGTCTGATAAACAATGGGCGGCAATGATGACCGGAGACGAAAGTTATGCCGGAGCATCATCGTATTACAAAATGAAAGAAGCCATAAAAAGCATTCTCGGTTTTGATTATTTTTTACCTACACATCAAGGCAGAGCCGCCGAAAATGTATTGTTTTCGACAATGATAAAAGAGGGCGACATAGTTCCCGGTAATTCGCATTTCGATACAACAAAAGGACATATCGAATTTCGTAAAGCAAAAGCCGTCGATTGCACAATAGACGAAGCATTCGATACTACTTGCGACCACCCTTTTAAAGGAAATATCAATATTGATAAATTGGAAAAAGTACTTCAAGAAAATCCGAAAGAAAAAATTCCGATGATTATAGTAACCGTTACTTGTAATTCCTCCGGAGGACAGCCGGTTTCGATAGAAAACTTAAAAGACGTAAAACATCTTGCCGAAAAATATAAAATCCCCGTGTTTTTTGACTCCGCACGATTTGCCGAAAATGCTTATTTTATAAAAAAAAGAGAAGCGGCTTATTCGGAATTGACTATAAAAGAAATAGTTGCAAAAATGTTTTCTTTTGCCGACGGAATGACGATGAGCAGTAAAAAAGACGCTATTGTAAATATGGGTGGTTTTATTGCCATGCGAAGCGAAGAACTTTTTAAAAAGGCAAGTGTTTACAATATAATGTTTGAAGGTTATATTACCTACGGCGGAATGTCCGGCAGAGATATGTCGGCTCTTGCACAGGGTTTGGACGAAGGTACGGAATTTAATTATTTGGAATCGAGGATAAAACAAGTTGAATATCTGGGTAATAAATGTTTGGAATACGGTATCCCGATACAAACTCCAATCGGCGGACACGCTATTTTTATAGATGCAAAAAGATTTTTACCGCAAGTTCCGAAAGAAGAATATATCGCTCAAACTCTTGCTTGCATTTTGTATATCGAAAGCGGTATCAGAGGCGTTGAAATCGGCACAGTACTTGCCGACCGAGACCCCGAAACAAGAGAAAACAGATATCCAGAACTTGAACTCCTGCGACTGGCAATACCAAGAAGAGTTTACACTAAAAATCATATAGATTATATTGCAGAAGCTCTTAAAATGGTGTTTGAATCAAGAAATGATATTCGCAGAGGTTTGCGAATAACTTACGAAGCTCCCATTATGAGGCATTTTACTACTGAATTTGAACAATTATAAGGGTTAAATTTTCAAGTTTTGAAATTAAAAATTTTGATTTGAATGTGTACATATTAGGGTTATGTCTATTTTATATTAAAATAAATAGTACCGTGTTTAGCTTGGTGTCAATAAATACATTCTTTTGATTTTTGAAATTTTTATATAATATTGTGATTGTTAGATATTTACAAATAGGTTTTGAAACTTTAAAATTATAATTATGAGTTTTAAAAAAACAATACTGATAGTATTATTATTTTTGTCCGTAAGAGGTTTTTCGCAGGAAGTATCGGATACTGTTTCTGTAAATAAAGATACGCTTGTTACCAAATTGATAGTCGGTTACAAAATAATTCCTCCTTTTGTGATGGAAGAAAACGGATGTTTATCCGGTGTAAGTATCGACCTTTGGGAAACAATCGCCGAAGAATTGGGTTGTGTTTTTGAATATCGAAAATACAAACAATCCGAAATGCAAAAATTGCTTTCCGACGTGGAAGCCGGTAAAATAAATATATCTATAAATCCTACAACAGTTACAAGCGAGCGTATCGAAAAAGTTGATTTTTCACAACCGTTTTATATGTCATCTTTGGCAGTTGCAGTCCCGTTGGTGGAATCCAATCAAATAACCGGACTTATATCCAACATTTTTTCATGGAATTTTTTAACAGCAGTTTTTGTTTTGATAGTGATATTATTAATTTTCGGAATATTTATTTGGCTTATCGAAAATAAAGTAAATCGGCAACAATTCAGACACGGAATAAAAGGAATAGGAGACGGCGTTTGGTGGGCGGCAACAACCATGACAACAGTCGGTTACGGCGACCTTTCACCTAAATCGTTTGTTGGCAGACTTTTCGGAATCATTTGGATGTTTACCGCAATAATCGTAATTTCCGGACTAACCGGTAGTATTGCCGCATCTCTTACTACTCATCAAATAAAATCAACAGTAAATTCGGTTTCCGATTTGAATAATTTATCAGTAGGAACAATTAAAGGAACAAGCAGTGAAGAATTTTTATTGAGAAATAATATTCATAATTTTAATAATAATTTTGAGACAGTGGAACAAGCAATGGACGCACTTGCCGATGGAAAAATAGATGCTTTTGTATATGATGAACCTCTACTCCGATATTATATTTCGGCAAACGAAAAATATGAAAATCTTACAGTTATAGACAAACGTTTCAGTGTGGATTACATAAGTTTTTCCATGAAGAAAAACGACAAGCTTTTACCGGAAATAAATAAAGCACTTATTTCCGAACTCGAAAAAATATCATGGCTCGGAGTATTGCATAAATATCAACTTGCTAAATGATTAAGAGTTCAGTCTAAAAAGTATATTTTTTCAAAATCAGACCCTTAGGGTTTAAATAATGAGCTGTAATTCAAGTGTTTAGCTTTGTTAATTTTCGCTAAATCAAACCCTAAGGGTCTTTTTATACCGAACTCAATTAACACCCAAAAGAATGGAGAAAACCAATAAGCAATTTGATGAAGTTGCTAAAATATGTAAAGATATATTTGTCAAAAAGTTAAACGATTACGGTTCGGCGTGGCGGATACTTCGTACAAGCTCATTGACCGACCAGATTTTAATAAAAGCACAAAGAATACGCAGTTTTGAAATAACCGGAGTTCGTAAAATAAACGAAGACAGCAAAGGTGAATTTATTGCAATAATAAATTATGCAACAATAGCTTTAATTCAGAACAAACTTGGATTTGCCGATAATATCGAAATGCAAAAAGAAGAAGCATTAAAATTATATACCGATTTTATCGAAGAATCCAAGCAACTTATGATTAAGAAAAATCACGACTACGGCGAAGCATGGAGAAATATGCGTATAAGTTCGCTTACAGACCTGATACTCATGAAAATATTTCGTACCAAACAAATTGAAGACAACAAAGGAAAAACTCTAATTTCGGAAGGAGTAGATGCAAATTATTTCGATATGATAAATTATGCAGTCTTTGCAATGATTAAAATTCTTTAATTTTTTATTAATAATAATTTTATTTTTTTTTAGTATGAAAATAATTACAATTACAAGCAGAATTGTTGCCGGAATTATTTTTACATTTTCCGGTTTCGTAAAAATGATTGACCCTGTTGGTACGGGTATAAAATTTACCGATTATTTGAACGCACTCGGTATGGAATGGCTGGTTCCGCTGTCGCTCGCACTTGCTTTTTTGCTGAATACGGCAGAATTTGTTATCGGTATAATGTTTATAATAAATGCTTTACCGAAATTAATATCATGGTCGGCATTATTTCTGATGACAATGTTTACTCCGCTGACTTTATGGCTTGCAATAAGCAATGCCGTATCTGATTGCGGTTGTTTCGGCGATTTTATCGTGTTGGATAATTGGCAAACATTTTATAAAAATTTGATAATAATAATTTTTGTATTCGTAGCATTTTTGGGCAGAAAAAAATATAATTGGAATTATTCTGCTAAAATTTCATATATATTATTGTTTACCTTCGCAACGGCGGCACTTCTTTTTCAAAATTATAATTATAGAAACTTACCGATTATAGATTTCCGACCTTATAAAATAGGGGAGTCAATTTTGGAAGGAATTACTTTGCCGGAAGGAGCAAAAGAAGACGTTTATAAATCGTATTTATTTTATAAAAATAAAAATACAGGCGAAATAGAAAAATTCGATGACACAAATTATCCTTGGGAAGACACAATTAATTATGAGTTCAGCTCTACTGAAAATATATTGATAGAAAAAGGTGATATGCCTGCAATTCACGATTTTACGATAACCGATTCTACAGGAAACGATATTACCGATATGGTTTTGAAAGATGAAAATTTCAGTTTTTTGTTTGTTGCTTACAGTCTTAAAAAAACAAATCTTGAAGCGTTCAAAAAAATATCAGAAACAGTCAAATTT
>JAOZMN010000375.1 GCA_029934265.1 Bacteroidales bacterium | reverse complement strand
GGCAATTCTTTTGGATTACTTTCGATATATAACGATGATTATCGTCCTGATGATTTGATTGAAAATAAAATTTTTAAAGGTTCGGATTATATTCTTTTTTTTGCAAATGCAAGTACAACTGTAAAATATAATAATAACAATAAAATGTTTGTCGCCGATAAGCATTTATATTCTGATAATTCGTATATTTTTTTGACTTCCGATGTAAATACCGAATACAATAATACAATAAAAGATGCAGTACTGTCCACAAAACAAGCAACTAATACCGTTACAAGTTACGATTATATCGTTTGGCACAACGAAGATAAAGTAAATTTGGCAAAATCCGGTCGCACTTGGTACGGCGAAGTTTTTGATATAAATACCGAACAAACTTTTAATTTTGAAACTTCGGATATTATCACAAGCGAAGAAGCAAATATCAGAATTTCTTTTGCGGCAAGTTCAAGTACTTCGAGTTATTTTTCTGTAAAAATAGGTAATCTCTCCGAAAAAATCAATATCAGTAAAAATTCAAAATATTATCATGCCAAAACGGCTACAAGCAAATTAAGTTTCTTCCCGACTTCATCAAATAATTTGAATGTCGATATTGAATATATCAGAAATTCTTTATCAGCAAAAGGCTGGTTGGATTATATATATATAAATGCTCGCCGAAAACTGAATTTTACAGGCGGACAAATGATTTTCAGAGACCAAAATTCAGCAGGAGAAAATAATATTTCCGAATTTCAAATTTCAAATTTAAGTAATGCAAAAATTTGGGAAATTACCGAACCTACAAATCCGGAAAATATCAATTATTCAAATTCCGGAAATTTTACTTTAAATACCGACAGTTTAAGAAAATTCATTGTTTTTGATAATAATTCATATCTGAAACCGGATATTGAAACCGCTGAAATTGTTTCTAATCAAAATTTACATTCCATTTCCGAAAATACGGATATGATAATCGTTTCTCACCAAAATTTTTTATCGCAAGCCGAACAAATAAAGGAAATTCACACAGAAGATGATAATTTAATCACCGCAATAATAACACCGGAACAAATTTACAACGAATTTTCTTCCGGAATGCCTGACGTTTCAGCAATAAGAGATTTCATAAAAATGATATACGAAAAAGGAGACGGAAAATTAAAATATTTACTCCTTCTCGGAGACGGTTCTTACGACAACAAAACAAATTCTACGGAAAATTCAAATTTTATACCCACCTATCAATCAGAAGAATCCATCAGTGAAATAAATTCTTATGTTACTGATGATTTCTTTGGATTGCTTGATGCCGGCGAAGGTGCAAGTAACGGTTTGCTTGATGTCGGTATCGGAAGAATGCCGGTTAAAAATGCTACGGAAGCACAAGCTGCCGTAAATAAAATTAAAAGTTATATTTCATATCAAACTCACAAAGATTGGCGAAATTTAATCTGTTTTGTTGCTGATGACGAAAATAACAAAATACACATGCACGATGCCGACAGCATATCTCGATACGTTGAAAATAATTATCCTTTTTTGAATATCGAAAAAGTATATTTCGATGCTTACAATCAGGAAATTACATCTGTGGGAGAAAGGTATCCGGAAGTAAATGAAGCAATTACAAACAGAGTTACCAAAGGAGCTTTGATTATAAATTATACAGGACACGGCGGAGAAAAAGGCTTAGGACATGAAAGAGTTGTTACCGTAAGCGAAATCGAAAAATGGAATAATCCGGAAAATTTGCCGGTTTTTATGACTGCAACTTGTGAGTTCAGCCGTTTTGATAATTATAAATTTCTTACCGCCGGCGAGCGTGTTTTTCTAAATCCCGAAGGAGGTGCAATAGCAATGTTTACAACTACCCGACTTGTATATATCAGTCCGAATTTTTACCTGAACAGCGAATTTTACAAACACACTTTCAGCACCAACGAAAACGGCAAGCCCAATAAGCTCGGAGACATTTTACGTCTTACAAAAAATAATTTGAGCGGCGACAATAAACTTAATTTTACTCTTCTCGGCGACCCTGCTCTTTGTATAGGTTATGCCGAAAACAATGTAAAAACTCTTACCGTAAACAACAAAAAAACAAGTGTCGAAAAAGATACTTTAAATTCCTTTGAAAAAGTAACCGTAACCGGTGAAATTACAGACAAGAATAATAATAAAATAAGTAATTTTAACGGAATAATTTATCAAACAATTTACGACAAAAGCAGAGAGGTAAAGACTTTAAGCAACGACGGTGAAGGCGAATTTTTATATCAATCGAGAGACAACATTATATATAAAGGTAAATCTACCGTAACCGGCGGAGAATTTACTTTTTCATTTGTCGTACCCAAAGATATTATGCAAAATATCGACATAGGAAAAATAAGTTATTATGCCGTTCCGGACTTGGATATTTCCGAAAATATTACAGAAGCAAAAGGAAGTTTTTTCGATTTTTACATAGGTGCTTTTTCCAAAAATTATATTGATGATAATACCGGTCCGGAAATTAAACTTTATATGAATGATACAAATTTCAAAGATGGAGGAGTAACCGACATCAACCCTACTCTGCTTGCCGTTGTAAGTGATGAAAACGGAATTAACACCGCACAAGGAAGTATCGGACATGATATTGTAGGAATTTTGGACGATGACCTAAATAATATTTTGATATTAAATGAAGATTATCAAGCAGATATTGATACTTATAAAAGTGGTACGATACGGAGAAAACTTCACGATTTACCGGTCGGAGAGCATAAAATAACTGTCAAATTGAGAGATGTTTATAATAATGTGTCGGAAGAAGAACTTGATTTCAGGGTAATAGAAAATAATGAGCTTATTTTGGAAAATTTAATGAATTATCCAAATCCTTTTTCCGATGAAACTAATATATTTTTCGAGCATAATCAAGTCGAAGAAGATTTACAGATAGAAATTTTCATATATTCACTTTCGGGTTCACTTGTAAACATTATAAAGCAAACAATTACACCGGAAGGCTATCGCAGCGGACCGTTTGTTTGGAATCCGAAAACACAATCCGCCGGAGAATTACAATCCGGTATGTATATATATAAAGTGCAAATAACAGCAGAAAGCGGAAAAACAATTACAAAATCAAAGAAAATGATTTATGTTAAATAATGAACAAATTACAGTAATCATCATTTATTATAAAGTTGAGTTTAGTCTAAAAAGTATATTTCTTCGCAATCAGACCCTTAGGGTTTTAAGTAAAATGC
>JAOZMN010000374.1 GCA_029934265.1 Bacteroidales bacterium | reverse complement strand
TACCTTGAAATATTTTTAACAACTCAAATTTAAACTTGAGCCAAAACTTTTTAATACAATTAAAATGACAAAATTAAATTTAAACGAGTACGGTGTACAAGAATTATCAAAAGAAGAAAGCAGAATGATTGATGGGGGTGGAAAAGCAGCTTCTGCTGGTGATTTTTGGTCATGGGTTAAGAAAAATGCGATTAATATTGGAGCTGGTATTTCAGGTTTAATCGTAGCCATTGGAGCATATATGACTATTAGGAATAATTATTAAAGCACAAATAGTAGGGTTGTATTAACCCTACTTAATTTTTTCTTATGAGCTACAAAATTAAATTACCAATATTTATCTTTTTTATAAATATAGCTACAATCACTTTTTCACAAAATTTGCTTAAAGGCTACATCTTATGTGCAGAAACTAAAGATGCGATACCTCATGTCTCCATATATATAGATAATACAGGTATTGGTACATTATCTAATAAAGATGGATATTTTGAAATATTTATTCCGCATGATAAAAAAAATAAAAATATCATTATTGATGATATTCGCTACTCTCAAAAAATTATAAATAATTACGAGCTTATAGATACCATAAATACTATTTTCTTAGAAAAAAGATATTATAATATTCAGACAATATGTGTCTCTGCTAACACTCCAGAGAATATATTGCTTAGTGCCGTTGAAAATTCTTTTAAAAACCTATCGAGTCCTATTCTACTGAATACTTATTATAAGGAGTCTGTAAAAGTAAATAATGAATATATAAAATTTGCTGATGGGTTAATAAAGTTTTACTTGAAACGAGTATCAAATAAAGTCAAAAAAAAAACTGATATTACTGTATCTAGAGCTTATGAAGTAAATGCTTATAAAAATAAATATGCACAAAATTTAACTTCTATTTTTGGAGTAAATGGTTCCACCAGTGGATACAGTATAATAGATTACAATCCATTCAAGAGGAAAAATTTTCACAAGTACAAATACGATGTAGAGTACAAAGAAGATAGTATAACAAATTATACAATAATAAGACTGTCTCCTTTAGAATTTAGCAAGAACAATAATAAAGAAATGATAATTACCATAGACTCAAAAAAAAACTTAATTCTCAAAATTGAATCTAAACTATATAATTCAAACACATTACCACTATTTGGCACAAAATCGAATATCACAAGCTTAAATTTTACAATAAAATATAAATTTATAAATGAAAAATATATGTTGTATTCTGAAAGTAAAAATGCAACGATTAAATTTAACTTTGCTTCAATAAAAGATAATTGGTATTTTGAAAGTATTCTTGTTGTAACAGATTATCAAACAGAAAATATAAAAATGGATAAAATAAAGAAATACAAATATCGTTCATTATATGAAAATGGTAATGAATATATTAGCGAGTTTTGGAAAAATAATAATGCTATCCAATTAACAAAAGAAGAGGAAAAAATAATAAAATCACTTGACAATTAAAAAATATGAAAACAGATAACTTAGGACTTAAAGAACTTACAAAAGAAGAAAGCCAGCAAATCTCCGGTGGAAGTATGGCAATCAACATACAAAACAAAGCAATTCTAAAAAGTATAAATATTACATACTTTTTCTGTGGTTTTACGATGTCAATATTTGAAGCATTAAAAACAATCAGAACAATATCAATTCCAAAGCATAATTAATTGAAATATGAACAAGCACCTACGCTACAAACAACACGATATTACCGATTGCGGAGCTGCTTGCATAGCATCTGTTTTGGCGTTTTACGGTTTGCGTTTTCCTATTTCACGCATACGGCAATATGCCTCTACCGACCAAAAAGGTACAAATGTTTTGGGAATGATAAAAGCTGGTGAAAAACTCGGCTTATCGGTAAAAGGAGTAAAAGGCGATTGGGACAGCTTGTTTAAAATACCAAAACCAAGTATTGCACATATCATTGTAAAACAACAACTTCAACATTATGTAGTGATATACAAAACCACAAAAAAGCACATTGTGGTAATGAACCCAGAGACAGGCAAATTCAACAAAATAAAACACGACGATTTCAAAAAACAATGGACAGGAGTACTGATACTTACAGCACCTTCCGAAGATTTTGAAACAGGCAACAAAGAAACTTCCGTAAGAACACGATTTTGGCAACTGATAAGTCCGCACAAAACTGTAATGCTACAAGCGGTTGTAGGAGCTGGACTTACGAGTATACTCGGTTTATCAACTTCAATATATGTACAGAAAATTATCGACCATGTACTGCCTGGCACAAACTACAATTTGCTTAATCTGCTCAGTGTTGTTATGTTTGCAATACTTGCCTTGCGTATATATATCGGAAGTACCAAAAGTATTTTTGTAGTCCGAACAGGACAAAAAATAGATGCTACCTTAATACTCGGATACTACAAACACCTTATGAAACTACCGCAACAGTTTTTCGACACCATGCGAGTAGGCGAAATAATATCGAGAGTAAACGATGCCGTAAAAATACGAGTTTTTATAAACGATGTATCCTTAAATCTTATTGTAAGCGTACTAACCATAGCGTTTACAGTTCCTATGATGCTTCTTTATTCATGGCAACTTACATTACTTGTATTAGTTTCCATGCCGGCTTTTTTCCTGATTTACATATTTTACAACAAATTCAATAAAAAATATTCACGCCGACTAATGGAAGAGTCTGCCGAATTGGAATCTCAACTTGTAGAATCCATTAGTTCAGCATCTACAATAAAACGCTTCGGCTTAGAAAAATTTTCAAACCTAAAAACAGAAACTCGATTTATCGGTTTATTGCAAACGACCTACAAGACAGCAGTTGCCGGGATTTTCAGCGGTAATTCCGGCGATATTGTCGCAAGCGGAACAACCATTGCTTTGTTATGGTTCGGAGCAACAAGAGTTATAGCATTGGATATTACACCTGGAGAATTAATGTCGTTTTATGCACTTTTGGGATATTTAATTTCTCCTGTTACTTCGCTTATCGGCATGAACCAAAGCATACAAGAAGCCGTAATTGCTACCGACAGACTTTTCCAGATACTTGATTTGGAAATTGAAGAAACAAAAAGCGGAAAAATTGAGCTTACAAAAGATATTATAGGAGATATTAAATTTCAGAATGTAAATTTTAGTTATGGAACACGTACAGATGTTTTCAAAAATTTTGATTTACATATCCAAAAAGGAAAAATGACAGCAATAGTTGGTGAGAGTGGTTCCGGAAT
>JAOZMN010000373.1 GCA_029934265.1 Bacteroidales bacterium | reverse complement strand
TTCCCCATTACACCAATTATTGAATAAAAACGATTACTTGCAAAAAAAGCAAAATACGATTACTTTCTTTTTGCAGATTGCGATGCAGAAATTTCCGATAAAAACTACCTGCAAAATTATATAAATTATATAAATAAAAAAGATATTGTTTGCGGAGGTCGGCTGTACAACAAAAAAATTCCGAAAGATAAAAATCTTTATTTGCGTTGGTTGTACGGAAGCAAGCGAGAGTGTGCCAATGCTCATGAAAGAAATAAAAATCCGAATGCTTCTTTTATGACCAATAATTTTATGATTTTAAAAAAAGTTTTTCAAAATATTACTTTCGATGAAAATATTACAAAATACGGACATGAAGACACACTTTTCGGATACGAACTTAAAAACGGAAAAATAGAAGTCTTTCATATTGATAACCCACTTATACATATAGGTTTAGAAAAAGCCGATGAATTTATCGATAAAAGTAAAAAAGCTGTTGAAAATTTAAAATATATAGCCGAAAAATATAATTACAAAGAACTGAATCAAGATGTTAAAATTCTTCGTATCGCAAATAGAATAAAGTTTTTCAGCTTTATTATTTGCTTTATTTATAAGATATTGCGAAAAATTATATTTAAAAATTTAACTTCCGAAAAACCAAGTCTTATATTTTTCGACTTTTACAAATTAAGTAATTATTTTTGTCGGCAAAACCTTAAGTCAAAAAAAATCTTGAAATACAAAAAAAAAAAAATAGTAACTCACCCTTTGGTAATATTTTTATCGGTAATCAATTTTGTGTTTTTTACATTTATTTATATCGAAGAAATTTTTGTTCCGGTATTATTTTGGTCGATATTCGGTTTGGCTCTTATTTTAAGTTTCTATCTAATTATCAAAATTTCATATATCGTTTATTTTGAACAAGATAAAATTATAGTTAAAAATAGATTATTGAAAATTTTCACAAAAGAATTTATTAAAAAAGAAATATCAAATTTTTCTTTTTCCGACAAAAACGGTTTTCTTATTTTTAAATTTACCGATAAGCAAAAAGAATTTATTTACGTTTGCGATACTTTGAGTTTGCAAAAATAAGATGGATAAATTTTGTCAAAATTCTTTTTGCAAAATACTAACATCTTGATAATCAACAGAAATTAATTTACTTAACTTTGATACTATAAAATTAAAATCATGCTTCTAACAGTTCTTTAAAACCTTCACCGTTTTTATATTGTTCTGTCCAATTTTTAATTTGTTCCATACTGTAAGGAATTACTTCTTGGTCTTGAAGTTTTTTAATTATTCGTTTCTCCAAACTGCCGAGTCGTCCGTCGATAAGGAAGCCTATTATCATTAATTTACTAATGGCATTTTCAATAATTTCATTTTTTGCGATTACCCTTTGCAAGTAATCGTCCGAAACTTCATGTTTTTTTTCGGGTTCGATATTAAATATTTCTAACAGATGTTTTGCAAATAAATAATCCGACGGATAAAAATTTTTTTTCACTACTGCAATGTATGTCAAAGTATCGTACAACAGATTTTTGAAATCGCTGTTTTCGGAATATCGTTCGAGAAACCATTTTCCTGTATCTTTCATCAGCATGTGTGCGTACATTCTCATGTGTGCTTTTCGGATAATAATAGAAGAAGCGTAAGCATTCCAAAACGCATAAATAGGAACTGCCGCCATATCCATTACGGCTCTTACGGCAAGCCTGCCAAGAGTTCGCTTTATTATAAATTTGAAAACAAATTTGCTTAAAATTGCTTTTAATCGAAACAATAAAAAGATTACAACAACACTGAAACGTGAATTGTTTTGATACGGATTTATACCGATTTCATTAATTTTTTGTAAATTTTTTCCAAGCCCGATACTTACCAATTCCTGAATTTCTTCATCGCCGGAGCGATAGCCGGTCGGAGTCGGAACTCCGTAAACCGCAGCGATTTTTCCTACCGTGCGAATATCAGACATGGTAAGTAACCAAATTTCGAGTGCAACCAGAAAAACTCCATATATAAGTTCGTTTATCGAAAGTTCAATTTTTATTTCAGTAAAAGGAATAATATATTCGTATTGCGGGAATAAATTCGGAATAAGATACTGAGGCAAATATAAAAAAAGAACTCCCAAAGCTCCAAGAAATGCTGAAAATGAAATTGTTAATCTTTTTATTTTCCGAACAAGTTTAACCCTTTCTTCGGAAGATAAATTTTCATACCTCTTATACTTTTTAGACTTTTTAATAAAATAATTATAAGCCGCTTTGTCGGTAAAATCTGTTATTTTTTCAGGTTTAATCAAAATAATTAGGACTTTAAATCTCAGGGTTGTTAATAAAAGCAATAAAATACGGATTCAGTAAATTCTCTTTATTATATTGAAGTTCGGTCTCAAGGTCGGGCAAAGTTATTTTTCCTCCTGCGGAAGAAAGTATAGCATGACCGGCGGCTGTATCCCATTCCATTGTCGGGGCAAAACGAGGATAGATATCAGCCCTCCCTTCTGCTGTCATACAAATTTTCAGCGAACTTCCTCGTGAAATATTATCAATCTGACCGTATTTTTCTTTAAGTTTGGAAATGAAATTTTCTGTTTCTTCCGATTTGTGAGACAGACTTCCTACAACTGTGTATTTTTTGCGTGTATTTTTAAGCGGAAGTTTAACCGCTTTTTTAAATAAATCGCTTATGCGGACATCTTGTTTCGGCTTATAATTTATGCCCTCTACCTTAAAAGCTCCAATATCCAACGAACCGAAATATAATTCTTTGCTTACAGGAACATAAATTACTCCGGCAACAGCTTTTGAATTTTCTATTAAAGCTATATTTACAGTAAAATCACCGTTTCGTTTTATAAATTCTTTGGTGCCGTCCAAAGGATCAACGAGCCAAAAAACAGTATTGTTTTTGCGATTTTCAAAACTTTCATGTTTTCCTTCTTCGCTTAAAATATAGATGCCGGTTTGTTTCAATTTACCGACTATACAGTTATGAGCATTTT
Source organism: Bacteroidales bacterium (assembly GCA_029934265.1). GTDB lineage: Bacteria > Bacteroidota > Bacteroidia > Bacteroidales > JAADGE01 > JAOZMN01. The sequence goes on along the minus strand of JAOZMN010000373.1, from coordinate 253 downwards.
TATCCGCAGTTGTCAAAGGCGAATTATCTGATTTCAGACTTACATTAAAATCATCTTTTTCATAAATTTTCAATATCTCATTGCCGGCTTCCAATGAAGCATTAATTGCAATTTCCAGTTTTTTTTTCAATTTTAGAATTTTAAGGTCTAAGACCGGTTTGTTGCTTATATGCTCATGCAAGTATCTAAGTACTAATACAAAAGTTTTTCCGCATCAACTTTTATATAATAACTTGATTATTAAATTTTTATT
>JAOZMN010000372.1 GCA_029934265.1 Bacteroidales bacterium | reverse complement strand
ACAAGAGTTTTTGTTTTTCCGAAAATACTGTATTTTCCGTATTCCCACTTTTTGCCCGACAAACCTGCAAGCGGGTCGCAAATTGCAAGAATCAAAATGGGAATATAATAAAAAACATATTCATCGTAATATTGTTGCACATGATAAGCTCCGTAAACAATAACCGGATACAGTAAACTGCCCCTTGTAACCCTGTCCACATTATTTATGGACGGTAACATTTTTATTTTCAGACTTAAAATCAATATCAAGAAAAAACTTCCGCACAAAATCAGTACAAACAAATGATTATCCAATAAAATTGGGAAAAGAAGGCTTAATAAACCTGTCGAAAGGTGGACGTATTTACGAGTAATTTCCGGTTTTATTTTGAATTTTCCGTATAAAATTTCAGCACTGATAAATAGTATCAGAAACGAGCCGGCAAGAATAATCGTGTATTTTATATTTTCCATTTTAAGACTTTTTTTAACATTTTACGGAATTATCAATCGAAATCAAAAACTTCGTCTTTACCGTGTCCTAAAATACTTTTATGAGTTTCATATATTTCTTTGGATTGTTTCCTTGGTATTTTACCTTTCAAAAATCGTAAAATTCTATCATAATCGAACCGACTTACGGAATTTCCGGGATTTTCTGCAATTAGAGTATATTTTTTTACAATAAGTTTTTGTAAATTTTTGGGATATTTGTCGTACTTGCTGATAGTGTATTTCGGAATTTTGATGAAACTACCTGTGAAATTTTCTTTCCTGACTGCTTTATATATAAATGTTTCAAGTTCTTTTTCGTTTTCAGTTATAAGTAATATATCTATGGCAAAATCATATTTAAAATCGGCTTCGGAACCGGGAAATCCCGATAATATTTCTGCACAGTCATTCACAACTGTTTTTTTATGACCGGTTTTTGGAGGATAATCCGTGTCTTGTAGTCGTTGTTTCAGATAGTTTCGTACAGCAAAATCATTATATCCGTAATTTATAATGTATTCATCTGCTTTGTCGTAGCATTTTTTATCGTTTATAAACAGAACCAGTGAAATTGAATTTGTAAATGATTTTGTATCGTCGATACTGTAAATATCCTTATTTTTTATTTTGTCAAGAACTTGTAAAATTGCAATTTTTTTCCACTTCGGAGACGCTTTAATTATTAGAGGAACTCGTTTGCGAGTAAACAAATTTTTACCGATTTTGTTGTACCAATTATTAATCAGAAGCATTTCGCGCTTGTTGCCGGGAGGCATTTCATTCAGTAATTTCAGATACATATCTTCGGCTTTACTTGATAAAGAATAGCCGGCTTTATTGATTATCAGAGTATCAAAAAGTTCACCGGATTCCGGAAATTTATTCCAATTTATATTGTTAAAAGTTATATAATCCGGCGAATTATTTGTATCTGTTGTATCTAAAATTAAATTTCTTTTATAATAATCTACGGAAGGGTAGGGGATACCCTCTTTGAGCAGATGATAAAATTCCGAAACTTCATTGTCTGTTCCGACAGCAAAACTTTTTTTATCCGGCGAAAAAGTGATATTGAATTTTTGTAAATAATTTTCTAAATCTATATTTTCCTTCACTCTCATTTCGCATATATTGCCTATTACAGGGCGTTCTGCTATCTTTACGGAATATTTAACGGTAAACCACATTTTTTTTGCGATATGCAAATTATCCTTAAGAAGACCTTTAAGTTTCCTGTTTTTATATTTTATTTTTTCGATAGTGATTTTTACTTTAACGCCGTTTATCTTGCGAATTTCTTTTTCTTTATCGACAACAGTATGACTTGTACAACCACCGCAACCACTGCAATTACAACCATCGTAACAATTTATCCACATCAAAGAAATAAACATTACGAAAATCAAAAAATGATTTGTTTTACTGAATTTAAACATAGAATTTCATATTAAGTGATTGTTGATTTACGATTGTAGATTTATGATTGTAAGTACCCTCGTATAAATTTTTCCGTATAAGTATTTGCATAATAATCATATTATCAATATATTACAAATACGGTTTTAGCTCATAAAAAAGGTCGAAGACCTTAAATTGTTTATTGCAATTTGTATCCTATTCCGAACTCTATCATTTGAGCAAAACCCATGTAGGATTTTAGTGAAACACTTGCTATTAAATTTTTGTAAAATCTGTATCGCAAGCCCCAACGCTGAAAAATAAGCGGATAATCAGATGGCGGTAAAATCGGGTGTATGCCTTGTTGCATCGTAAAAGACAGCTTGCCGAAAACAATATCGTAAGAAAAATGAATGCCCGGAAAAATAAATTCCGTATTTTTCGGCTCGCTTTTTTTTGTGTATTTAGTTTCGAGCGAAGGGTCGTAAAATAAATCGAGACCTAATCCGAGTTTGCTTTTTTCGCTTATGCTTCTGTTTCCTGAAATTATCAAACTTGAAATGTAATATTTTTTGTTCCATGTAGGGAAATTTTCTTTTTTCCCTCCGGAATAAATTACAATAAATTCAAATTTTTTCTTAAAGTTACTTTTTTTATTTTCATTTATCGAATTGTTTTTAAAACTTTCGATATTATTGAAAAAATAAGTTGCACCCAATGCTCCGGTCAGCTGATTTAATCCTTTATTTGGTTGTTTCGATGCTCCATTGGAGAAATGTGTTATCCCAAAACTCGCATTTATGGCTGTATTCTTGGTTATCAGATATTTAATATCGGCATATACGTGCAGATAGGCATTAATATGCGAACCGATAACAAAATTACTAACATTATTTTTTTTGTCGAATGGCTTATTTAAGTAAGCAATCCCGGCGGCAAGGTCGTAGTTTATTTTAAATTTGTTTGTTTTGAAAAATGATTTATTTATGTACGAATAAACAGAATTTGCAGAACCGAGAATTTCATTATTTCCTAAATTTGCGTAAGAATATCCGAAACCTACTGTAGGATACTTATGTAATTTATGCCAATTTTTTTTACCCTTTGTCGAGAGTCCGAAAACAATATCAAAAGCTTTTATTTTGTTTTCGATAATGTAATTCATCGACTTGTAATGTGGTAATATTAAGCCTGTTTGATATTTTCCCGTTAAGGAAATAACATTATTTTGCGAAAAAATACTGACAGTTGAAAATAATAATAAATTAAAAAATACAGTTTTCATAAATTGATTATTCTTTACTCTGTAAAAAAGGTCGAAGACCTTATTCTTGAGTTCGGTCTAAAAAGACCCTTAGGGTTTGATTTAACAAAATTTAATAAATC
>JAOZMN010000057.1:4054-12007 GCA_029934265.1 Bacteroidales bacterium | reverse complement strand
TTCTGGTCTTAATTTTGACTTACCTAAATCATACTCTATATTAGGTAGGTCAATTTCTGTGTTTGTTGAAATAAGTTCCATTTCTATACTAAAAACTTTACTTACTTTGAGTCCTGCAGTTGTTTCTTCGGCTTGTGTTATCAAAAAATTATCTTTAACTGCAACTATCTTATAGCTTGTACTTTTCTTTAGTTTAAATCTGAAAGTACCGTCGGAAGATGATGTTATTTCTTTGTTTGTTCCATTACTTCCTGTTAATTTAATTTTTACACCTTCAATAATTTCACCTGTTTTAGAATCTTTAATAACTCCCTTCATACTAAAAATCATATCAGGAAGTTCAAAATAATAAATATTATCGCTGCGTTCTCTTGTCGAAGTAAAACAGCCTCGTTTTTGGTTTTCGTAATAACAAATTCCAAAATCGTCTTTTGAAGAATTTATCGGATATTTCATGTTTGTAATTGTCCATGATTTACCCTCTTTTTTGGCTTTAAAAATATCCAAACCTCCCATTCCTTGATGTCCGTTTGATGCAAAATACAATTCACCATTGTCTCTGATAAACGGAAATTCTTCATTATTTTTAGTGTTAATTTTACTGCCCATATTTACAGGTTTACTCCAACGACTTGTTGCACTTGCTCTTTTTGCAACCCAAATATCTTTTCCACCACTTCCTTCAAGAGTATCACAAACAAAATATATGGTAAGTTCATCTTTTGTAACAGCAGGGTGTGCAACGGAAATTGAGCTGTCGGCAAATAATTCTACAAGTTGCGGGTCGCCCCATGAATCGGAAGATTTTCTTGATTTATAGATTTTACATCTTCCTGTTGATTTTCCCGGTTTGCAAGAAGTATAATACATTGTTGCTCCGCCGTTAATTATACACGGCGAGCCTTCGTCAAAATCGGTATTGATACCTCCCTCTACGGGTACGGCTTCGCTCCATTTTCCTTTGCGGTCTTTTTTGATGTAAAAAATATCGGAAAATTTCTGTCCTGAAATTTTATCTGTACTTGTGCCGGTTGTGTTTTCTCGTGTAGAACTGAAATATATTTCGGAAGTGCTTGCTCCGAAAGCCGGAGAGTAATCGGTTGCTTTTGATTTCAAAGCGTCCATTATTTCTACATCATGCCTTGTCGGCGATTTCATCCAAGCAACGGCATCTTTACAAGACTTAACTCCTTGCGGACCAAGTATGTCTGCCGGTACCATTTCAGAGTATTCCTGATATTGCTGTTCGGCTTGCTCGTAATATTCCAGCATTTTCAAGGCATCGGCATAATATAAAGTAGCAAGCGGATTGTTATATTTACCGCTTATTGCTTTTCGATACCATTTTTTTGCTCCTCTCGGATTATTGGTTTTTCGATAACATTCTCCTATTTTATATGAAACAGATGCTTTTTCAGATTTACTTTTCAAATTTGCATATATTTTTTCATATATTTCAGATGCGGCAAAATATTCGCCTGCCGTGAATGCAGCATCTGCTTTTTTAAAAGCTCGTTTCTGTGAATACGTTGATAAAGAAAGGCTTATCAATACGCTTATAAATAAAATCCGTTGCAATAATTTCATAAAAATATTAATTTTAATAAAGGTTAAATACTGTTTTTTTATCTTATTCAACAAATGTATAAAAAATCTTCTATTAATTTATTTTTTTTGATAAAACTGCATTTTTTTTAACATTTATTTTTAAAAACAACAAAAATAAAATATTTTTGCATAAATAATTAGGTCGTTAAACTTTTTAATCTGATAAATTTGCATTAATAAGAATCTAATTATCATACTATTAAACAAGAGTTGTTATGATAAAACTTTTGTGTGAGTACTTACTTAAAAATAATTTATTGTGATTTCAAGAAGAAAAGTTTCTATTTTGGGTGGTGGCAGTTGGGCTACTGCTTTGATGAAAATGATATGCGAATCGGATTTTATAGATACCGTATATTGGTATATGCGAAATGAAAGCTCGATTAAATATATAAAAGAACATTCCAGAAATCCGAAATATTTAAGCACCATTGCTTTAAATATAGACAAAATAAAATTGACCAACGATATAAATTATGCCGTTGAAAAATCGGAAATAATTATTCTTGCAATTCCTTCGGCTTTTTTAAAAGAGGCTCTGACCGGCTTAACGGTGGACTTAAAAGGAAAGATGATTGTTTCGGGAATAAAGGGTATCGTTCCGGACGAGAATATGGTTATCGGTGAATATTTCGTAAAAAAATACGGTGTTGCATCGGAAGCTATTAGTGTTATTGCAGGTCCTTGTCATGCAGAAGAGGTTGCTATGGAACGATTATCATATCTGACTATAGCTTCGGAAAATTTGCACAATTCGGGAATTATTGCCGAGATGCTCGAAACTCGATACCTTAAAACTTCAATTTCGGACGATGTTTACGGTACGGAATATTCATCGGTTCTGAAAAATGTTTTTGCGGTTGCTTCGGGAATTTGTCACGGCTTGGGGTACGGCGATAATTTTCATGCGGTTCTTATTTCAAATGCAATTCAAGAAATTAAACGTTTTGTAGATGTCGTTCACCCAAAAAAAAGAAACATAAAAAGCACGGAATATCTCGGCGATTTAATGGTAACTTCGTATTCACAATTCAGCAGAAACAGAATTTTCGGTACGATGATTGGGAAGGGTTATTCGATTAAAGTTGCTCAACTTGAAATGAATATGATAGCTGAAGGTCTGTATGCCACAAAATGTATCCACGAAATCAACAGCAAATATAATATTTATATGCCTATAACCGATGCGGTTTACAATATTCTTTACACGGGCAAACCGCCGGCTTTCGAGATAAAACTTCTTACAGACAAAATACGGTAACATTTTACAGTTATCAGTGAACAGTGAACAGTTATCAGTGAACAGTGAACACGGGATAAAATTTGTAACACAAATTCTAAATCATTGATTAGGACATTTTCCTTTCATTATTTTGAGCAGGTGTTTTTTGAATCTCTGTTCAGCTTTATAAAGAAGGAGTATTTTTTGTGCCGGTAAAATTTTCTTGTATTTTTCAAGATATTCTTTTTTTAATTCTGCCATTTTAATTTCAGTATTAACTATTGCATCTGCTGTTTTTAAAAGCTCTTGGTCAGACATATTCAACGAATTTTTTTTGTATTCTCTGAATTTTTGTTTCTTTGCTTTATGAAGTTTATTTAATTTTTTATTATACTCTTTATATAAAGGTATAAAGTTTGTCTTTTCACTTTCGGTTAATTGTAAATCCTCAATAATAAATTTTATTTTTTCGGCTTTTATTTTTTCTCTTTGCTCTTCCGACATACATTGTCTTTGAGAAAATGAAAATAAATAAATGCTTGAAAATATGAATATTAAAATTATTTTTTTCATGTGTGTGATATTTAAGGTCTTCGACCTTTTTAATAGGGCAAAGCCGCATTTATAAAAATATAATAATAAAAGCATTACACAAAAGCAGATGCGGAAAAACTTTTGTATTAGTACTTATTGTGAACAGACAGTTTTTTTTATAATTCGGCAAGTATCATCTCTGTTTCGATATATTCATCTGCGTATTCTTCCATTTCTTCGTAAGAAAAATCTTTATATTCTTCCGGATTATTATTTACATTACCATCTTCGGATAAAATGCCGTCAAGTTCAAATAATGTTGAAATATCTTCTTCACTTATTTGGCTTAATAATTCATCATCGAAATTATTAAATTCTAAATTTGATTTTTTATTAATACCGGTGCTGTCAATTTTTAATGATGAAATTTTTGTTTTATTTTCATTTCCGTTAATATAAAGTAAAGATATTAACATAAATATACTAACAGAAGCGGCTACGACAAAAATACGAATAAATTTATTTGTGTTTCCCGAAGGTTTTACTGCCTTTTCCGCTTGTAAAATACTTTTTACTTTTTTTTGAGATAAATTCTCTTCAATGTTTTCAAAATAATTTTCCGGAACGACAAACGGATTTTCTTTTCCGAAATGCTGTATAATTTCGTCTTCCGAAATTTTCATTTCCATATCAGACATTATTCCGTCGAAATATCCGTCGGGAACTTTGAAATTTTTATTTTTCTCATTAACAGACATATTAAAATTTATGATTGTATATTTATGAGTTCAGTCTAAATAGTAGATTTTCTCGAAATCAGACCCTTAGGGTTTTAAGTAATAAACTATAAATCAAATATTTAGATTTATTAAATTTTTGTTAAATCAAACCCTAAGGGTCTTTTTATACCGAACTCATATTTATTATTTGCAATTTGAGTTTCACCTGATTAATAGAGCTTTACAAATACTTGTCGTAGTGCTTTTGTTTATCAATCATCAATAGATAATCATCTACCCTTCGTTTCGTATAAACGATTTTATTTTTTTTACTGCGTGATGATATGATGCCTTTAATGCACCAACCGAAGTGTCAAGTATTTCGGACATATCGGAATATTTCATTTCATCAAAATACTTCATATTGAATACTATACGTTGTTTTTCGGGTAAAGATAATATTGCACGCTGAAATTCCAACTGTAACTTATCTCCTTCAAAATACACATCGCTTTTCAAATTCTCGAATAAATACTCTTCTTGCGATAATGATACTGTTTCAGGTTTACGTTTTTTGGCATTCAAAAAATTAATTGCTTCGTTTGTTGCAATACGATACAACCAAGTATAAAGTTTCGAGTCGCCCTTAAATTTATCGAGATTTTTCCGGACTTTCAAAAAAGTATCTTGTAATATATCGTCTGCATCTTCATGTACCAACACCATTTTCCGTATGTGCCAATATAATCTTTCTTTATAATTTTCTACTATTTCTTCAAATGCAGATTTTGTCCGGTTTAATTCTTCCATTAATGACTCTGTTAAAAAAAAGTCTTATTTGCGACCGATAACTTTTATTGCAGCTTCCACTATATTTTCGGTATCAATATCGTATTTTTTCATTAATTGGTCACCTGTTCCACTTTCTCCGAACTTATCATTTACGGCAACATATTCCATTGGTGTCGGCAATGATAAAGCGAGAATTTGTGCGATACTGTCTCCGAGTCCTCCGTTGAATAAATGTTCTTCGGCTGTAACTACGGCTTTTGTTTTGCTTACCGATTCTATGACTGCTTTTACGTCCAAAGGTTTAATTGTATGGATATTTATTATTTCGGCTGAGATTCCTTTTTGTTTTAAAATTTCATAAGCCTCCAATGATTTGTAAACTAAATGTCCTGTTGCAAAGATTGTTACATCTGTACCCTCTTTCATTTTTACGGCTTTACCAATTTCAAATTTTTGATTTTCTTCCGTAAAAACAGGAACTTTCGGACGACCGAAACGTAAATATACAGGTCCGTTGTATCTTGCAGCTGCTATTGTGGCGGCTTTTGTTTGATTAAAATCGCAAGGATTTATTACAACCATTCCGGGCAAAACTTTCATCAAAGCTATATCTTCCATTGTTTGATGTGTTGCTCCGTCTTCTCCGAGCGTAAGTCCTGCGTGCGATGCGGCAATTTTTACGTTTTTTCCGGAATATGCTACTGACTGTCGTATTTGGTCATAAACTCTGCCTGATGCAAATTCTGCAAATGTCCCCACAAACGGAATTTTTCCTCCGATTGTCATTCCTGCTGCTGCCGAAATCATGTTTGCTTCGGCAATTCCTGCTTGGAAAAATCTTTCGGGAAATTCGGCTTTAAATTTATCCATTTTCAGCGAGCCTGTAAGGTCGGCACACATAGCCACAATGTTTTCGTTTTCTTTTGCCGCCTCGTACAATCCTGCTCCGAAACCGGAACGTGTATCTTTCATTTCCATAATGTTTTTATTAGATTAATCCTGCAAGTTTTTTTTATGATAAATTTATCTGAGTTCAGTCTAAAAAGTATATTTTCTCGAAATTAGACCCTTAGGGTTTTGGGTAACAAACTACAAATCAAACGCTTAGATTTGTTAAGCTTTATTAAATCAAACCCTAATGGTCTTTTTATACCGAACTCTTATTTATTTTTCTGAAAATGCAAAATTAACCGGAATATATTTTAAAACAAATATGTCGTACAGATTTTTAATTTAATAGGAGGGGGATAACAAAAAAATCATTAAATAATTTTTCAAAATTAAAGATGGCAATCGCTCCGGTTCTAAAGAAGTATCAATAGTTCGGTACTTTGTATCCACTCAATATAGTATGCTAAATTTAACTTTTGGAAAGTTCTTTTAAAATGTTAAACACTAATTTACAACACTTTAGCTTTTTGAAAATTCAACTTTCCAAAAGGTTTACCATACTATATTGAGTGGATACGGTACTTTTTTAGAAATATTTAATTATAAGAGTTTTACCAAATTTGCACAAATTTAGTTAATGTATTAATAATTAACATATTAAATTTTAGCAAACTGTAGATTTGGTAAAACTTAACGCCCTGATTTGCCTTGGCAAAGCAAATGTTATGTTCCTCAATCATGGTGGAGCATGAGGTTTTATCTTTGAAACAAGTTTGCAATATCCGTCGGATATGTAAACTTGATTGTATATCAAATCGGATAGTAAACTTAATAAAACAAACTTGCGTATCTTGTAAGTTTTATAATGTTTCATAATACCAAGGTACGAATTAAAACTACTTATAAAATCTTGTAATTCTGATTGTGATAGTTCTTTTTTTTCTCGTATGTTGATGTTTATCTCTCTTGTTGCTTGTTTAAAATTGTTTTTTGTACGCTCGGAAATATATATTCTGTGCGGTTTTATTACTGCTCCGAGGTATTTTACTCCTTTTGAAAAATGCTGTAAGTATATTTTATCGGGGTGCAAAGTTAGTTGTAATGTTGAAAGTAAAAAGTTGGAAAGTACGGGTATTAAACTTTTTAAATATTCTTTGTCTTTGTGTATAAGTACAAAGTCATCTACATATCTGCCGTAATGTTTTATTTCGCATTGTTGTTTTACATAGTGGTCGAAACTGTTCATGTAAATATTTCCAAATAATTGCGATGTTAAATTTCCTATTGGTAAACCGCAGGCTTTTTTGGTGTAAAAAAGACTTTTTGTTTCGGGTAAACCGTTCCAGTCTGTTTTTTTGCCTTTTATTATGCAGTTTTTTACAGGCTGGTTGAAAATTGTGGTTTTTATAAGGTAGATAATTAAATCGTAGTGGATAGTTTTGTTGGCTTTAACTTTATCAACGCTACCAAGACCAGACAGGTTTCTAAAACCTGTTTGGTCTAAAGCTTTCTGCAAAGTTGTTTTAATTATATCGAATAGAATATTTTTATTTATTGCCATAAAATATCCTTTAATGTCAAGTTTTAGAATGTAGCAGTCTTTTGTGTAATTTTCGGAGCTGGAACGGATAAATTTATCTATGCGTTTTATGCCGTAGTGTGTGCCTTTGTTTTTTCTGCAAGCGTAACTGTCGTTTATAAATGTTTTCTCGAATATCGAACTTATGTAGTTGTATATTAAATGATGCACTACACGGTCGGAGAAATCGGCTGCAAAAATTTCTCGTTTTACAGGACTGTTTACTATAAATGCAATACTACGCTTGGGAGTGTATGTTTTTTGACTTATTTTGTCGGCAAGTTTAAAAATGTTTTCTTCGTGGTGTTTTTCAAAGGCAAGTGCATTTATTGTGTTTCTCTTGTTTTTGCGAGCATCGAAATATGCTTTGAATAAATCGAGGATTAGTTGTTCTTTTAATTCTATTTTATTTTTACTCCCCCTTTGTAAAGGGAAATTTATTTTACTCCCCCTTTGTAAAGGGAAATTTATTTTACTCCCCCTTTGTAAAGGGGAAATTTATTTTACTCCCCCTTTGTAAAGGAGAAATTTATTTTACTCCCCCTTTGTAAAGGGGAAATTTATTTTACTCCCCCTTTGTAAAGGGGGCCGGGGGGATTGCTTGCTCC
>JAOZMN010000057.1:1618-3954 GCA_029934265.1 Bacteroidales bacterium | reverse complement strand
TTTTATGTTTTATGTTTTTGTGAAAGAAATCCCCCTAACCCCCTTTGTAAAGGGGAAATTTATTTTACGACCCCTTTGTAAAGGGGGAATGAAAATACTTGCGGTAATAAATACCGCAAGTATGTGTTTTCCATTAAATTCCTCAAACAACGAACAGAAAAGCCTGACTCCTTATTGTTGTTGTTTCTGTTTGCATCGTCGTTATTGTAGTTGAGTTTGCGGTTCCATGCGTTTGTTGCATCGTTCTGCGTAGCACTCCACCAGTTGGCGTTGTTACCCTTATTGTTGAAGGTTCCGTTGTTGTTGCGGTTGCCCCCGGTAAGAGCTGTAATAGTAATCGCTCAGTACATCGCACCACCATATTTCAGATAATGAAATTTTATTTAGCTTGCAAAAACCAGTTTTATTAGTCAAAAGTTTGTAAAGTTTATAAAGTTGAAAGTAAAAACAATACTTTACAAACTTGATAACTTTACAACTTTTAACTGTTTACGGTATTTACTTTGCAAGCGGATTACCGAATTTAAAAATGCTCGCTTACTTACTCCGTAGAATAAATAACTCAGGCGGAAAACTTGTTTTTGGTATCGTTTGCACATACAGACCAAGACCTGACAGGTTTTAAAAACCTGTCAGGTCTTACGTCCAGGTCGGTAGCTACCGGCTGGCTTGTTGCCAACCGGTGAGTTGTTTGGATACATTTTCTACTATAATATTTATGCGTACATAGCGTTTTAAACTTACTTGTTTCATATCTTTCATTACTCTTATTAGCAAACGAATTACTTCGATTTGCTCTCGTGCGGTTTGCAAAATATCTGTTTTTTTATATTTGGTATTAGCACGATAGATTAGTGTAAGTAATTCAATAGTCTCTTTTTTAAGACTTTCGCCAACTGTATATTTATACTCTTTACTGAAATGTTTGGTGAACTCAAAAATGCCAAGCAACAAATCGTAAGTTGCTTTATAAACCGGTAAATCGCTGTAAAGTGCCATAAAATATGAATTAATACATATGTAAAGAATACTTTACATGGACGTTTTGAAAATCGTCTTTGCTACGCAAAGAAATAAATAAAATAGTCAAATGAATCAAATAAATTAATTCCTCAAACAACGAACAGAAAAGCCTGACTCCTTATTGGCGTAGTCTCTGAGTGCATCGCCGTTACTGTAGTCGAGTACGCGGTGCCATGCGCTTGTAGCATCGACCTGCGTAGCACTCCACCAGTGGGCGTAGTTACCCTTATGGTGGAAGGCTCCGTGGTAGTAGCGGTAGCCCCCGGGAAGAGCTGTGAAACCGCTTGAGTTGTTGGCTCCAGTATTTGGGCTGTTCCAATGTGTTGTGCCGGGTTCTTTCATTTTGCCTCCTGCTACGCTTATGCCTCCTAAAAATGTTGTTAGTTCTGTCCATTCGTCATCGCTTGGCAAGTGCCAACCGTTTGGGCAAATACCTTGTACATTACTCGGGTTTATAGCACTACTGCTTGCTCCATTCATGGCGGCTGCCCATGTGTAAAGTCTGCCGTAAGTGCTTACATTGCTTTCGTTGTTATCGTAAGCAAAATAATATTTGGTGGTAATATCATCGCTTATATCACCGGCACTTGTGCCATCTACAAGAGATGTACCATCGGAGTATTTTTTGCTCTTTATATTTTCGGTCATCCAAACTTGAGAGCCAATAGTAGCATAATTGTAAGTATTGCCCTCGTAGTCTTGTACAGTGCCGGAAGCAGGTAAGGTAGTTGCTGTGCCATCGGCAAGTACCCAAGCTGTACCATCATAATAGTTAGGCTTTTTGGTGGTGGTATTAAAAACCATTAAACCAAGGGCGGGGCTTGTTATGGCATCTCGCTGAGTTTCTGTCATTGCAGGAGGTAAAAAGCCTTGTGTAGTACTTTGGATTTCTAATACTGCACTGGCGTTTACTGTGCTTGTGCCTATGCCTTGCCTTGCTACGTTTACAATTTCTTTATTGCCGGCATCGGTATTGGAAGTTAGAATTTCTGTAAGAGTTTGGTCATCGGTAATTGCAGGCTTATTGCTTAAATCGTTATAATTACCGGAAAAAGCATCTGTAATACCATAACCGGAAACAGTAGTCGGTTTGCTTGATAAATCTGAAAAATTACCAGAAAAAGCATCTGTAATACCATAACCGGAAACAGTAGTCGGTTTACTTGATAAATCTGAAAAATTACCAGAAAAAGCATCTGTAATACCATAACCAGAAATAGTAGTCGGTTTACTTAATAAATCTGAAAAATTACCAGAGAAAGCATCTGTAATACCATAACCGGAAACAGTAGTCGGTTTACTTGATAAATCTG
>JAOZMN010000057.1:0-1518 GCA_029934265.1 Bacteroidales bacterium | reverse complement strand
AAAATTTACCAGAGAAATCATCTGTTGCATCAATATCACCAGTATTGGAAATTACACCATCAACAATAGAAATACCATCGCCAGGACTTACGGCTGTGCCTGTTACAGTTACTTCGCCTCCGCCTTTACTTAAGCTAATTTTACTGCCATCTATACTTAATACTTGAATTTCATTGGTAATATCGCCATCAACTTCGGTAAAACTTGTCAAATAGTCAGTTAAAACGGGCTTGTCAGTTAAGTCGTTATAACTACCGGTAGTGGCAACTGTCGAAAATGAAGGTACATTTTTAATGTTACTCCAGTCTATTTCGCCGGTACTGCTTATTTTACCCGGTTCAAGTCTGCCGGTGCCGGCATTATACATAAGTACATCGCCGTCTTCAATACCCGAAATATCAATAAAACTTACGGCATTGGTTGCAAGTGAATAAGGTACGCTCACAAAGGCAATAGTTCCCAAAGTTAGGTCGAAAGTTAAGGTAGCACTTGGGTCAAAATCTACTTTTAAGTATTTTTGTCCGCTCGACCAGTCAATGTCGGTAAAAATACCGGTATTCATAAAAGGCTCAATTCCTATCTGAAAACTAAAACTACCGAAACTATTAGTTTTTAAAGAACGAATTTCTTTATAAATTTCTGTTCCTGTTGCACTGCCGTCCAAAATACTTAATTGTATCATTATATCTTGATTGGACATTACAAGCCCGCTCGCATCTCTGGCTATTGCCTGAAAATTAATTGCCTGCGGTACACCAACCGCTCCTTTTTCGCCTCCCTTCTCTACTATAAATTGTCCGTTGCCACTCTGGGCAAATAATCCGCTCAATGCTATTAGCAGAGCGGAAATTGTAAAAGTAATTCGTTTCATTGTAATGATTTTTAAATGTTAATAGAATTTTTTTTTGACGTAGATTAGACCTTGCATGCAAGGTCTCTACATTTACTTTTTAATGAATTTTGTTACGCCGAGAATTTCGCCTCTTGAATTTCTGATACTCAAAAGATAATTACCTGTACTCAACTTGCTTGCATTATATCGCAAATTGTCGGAATTTTTACGCTCTATTAATTTGCCAGCCATCGAAAATACTGAAAAGTTAAAACTTGAAACACTTGTTTCTAAGTCTATTTGTAAAATATCTTTTACAGGGTTCGGATAGCAGTTTGTAGCCTTTAATTTATAAAGGGTTTCTACAAAAATGAAATTGTTATCCGAACCAGTATTCTCTTCACTGGAAAGCGAACCGGTTTCAAGGCTGATATCACCGTCTTTGGCAATAGCAAAATTAAATGTTTCGCCAAGAACAAAGTTTACAGTATCGCCGGTGGCGGCTCCTGCCGACAGGCTTATCCTGTCCAAAGTTTGAGCCTGTATCTGCATAAAGCCAATACACAGCATAAGTAGTAATAAGGTTGGTTTTCTCATAAGTTAAATGGTTTAAATGTGAATAATAAAAGACAAAGGTACTAAATTAATTTCAGGCTTCATAGTTTTTTTTAGGCCTTGAGTTTCCA
>JAOZMN010000371.1 GCA_029934265.1 Bacteroidales bacterium | reverse complement strand
TGCTCCAAGATAAAAATTCAATAATAATTCTTGTACTATACCTTCCTGTAATTGAACCTCTTCCGAGGAAAAACGTACTCCCTCTTCTTCACTGAATTTTCCAATTCCGTGTACTATCAATTTTGATATTTTTGCTTCTGTAAATTCTGTCATTTTTTATATTATTAATTTTTATCACATTGCAAACATACGATATCTATTAAATTATTTATGAAATAAATACTTGTATACTGACATTTACTTACCGATAACCTTCTAATTAAACGAATTTTACACGAGTGTGTAAGCAACATTAAAAAGTCCGAAACCTTATTTTTTTAATTTATCTGTCAATTTTGAAATTTTACTGAAAAAATCAAATATCAACATAAAATATATTATAAATGTTGTAAACCAAATAAATATTACGTTAAACCACAAAGTATCAACGGTTAAACCAAATATTTTTTTGACCGGAGCATAAAAATGAGCTCTTCCGTTATTTTCTGCCGGCAATTTAAAAATCGGGTCTTTCATCTGAATAAAACGATTGTCCTCTTCTTTCAATAAAGACATATCTGCTTTATTTTCAAGAACTTCTGAAAGTCGTTTGTTTACATAGTCATTTTTAATTTTAAAAACAGCTTCTTTACTTCCGGCTTCTTTAACAAAATCTACAAAAAGTTTGTCATTTATTTTTTTAACTTTATATAAAATTCCATTGTAATATACGGTTAAATTGGACAAATAATTTTTTAATTTATCTCCTATTATTGGAAATTTATCTTTTGTAAAATTATCATAAAACCCGAATTTCTTTTTTGTTTGTTTTTCGAGTTCTTTAATTTCATTTTTAATTATTTTTAAATACCTGTCTGTTTGTATCGTATTTTTATTGTTTTTTATATTTTCCAAACAAATATTTGTACGTGTTTCAAGTTCGGGTATCAAATACGAAATTTTAAAAACAACACCACTTTTTGCCATATCCGCTTTGAAAAAATGTTTTTCATATTTATTATTTTTATATTGAGCAACTGCAATAGCTTCGTAAGCCCAACGAGAAGTCATAATGTCTCCGATAACGGGAACGTATTTTGCGGTGGTAAAATTTTTGTGCAGCTTGGTAAAATCCACAATTACTCCACTGAATAAAAGTTGTGGTACAAGTATAAAAGGTATTGTAATATAGATTGTTACAACGGAATTAAAAGTGGCAGAAATATTAAGTCCGAGAAGGTTTGCAAATGCGGCTGTAGTAAAGAGTACCAGCCAATATGTCAAGGTCATTCCTTGCACTTCGAGTATTGCATTTCCTACCAAAATGAAAGAAAGCGTTTGGATAGCCGAAATTATAAAAAGTACAATTATTTTTGAATTAAGATAGCTTGTGCGACTTAAATTTAAGAATTTTTCACGTTTGAGAATTTTGCGGTCTTTTATAATTTCTTCTGCACTTAAAGTCATGCCGAAAAACAATGCAACTGTAACTGCCATAAATATATAAGCCGGCAAGTTTACGTTTTCTGCAAAGACATAAGCATCAGGGTCGATGTCCGTTCCGCTTATATATTTTGTGAAATATCCCAAAATAACGGCAAGTAAAGGAGCTTCCAAAAAAGTTATCAATAAATATTGCTTATCGGTAAATTTGGATAAAATATTTCTTACGGTAAATATCCTGAATTGCTTAAATCCGGAAGGTATTTTAAAGAAATTTTCGGGTAATTCCAATTTTTTCTTTTCCGGACACTTATCCTTTCTTGCCGGTTCTATTTTTTCTTTAAAATATTTATACCATTCTTTGGTGGAAATTTTACGCTCTTTGGTAAAACGACCATGTTCATCAACAACCTTTGCTTCAAGTATTTCCAAAGGCTGTTCGGGGTTTACGTGTCCGCACTCTCCACATTCATTAATGTCTGCATTTACATAATTTGCCGTAGTTTTGAAATATGATATTGCTTCAACCGGATTTCCGTAATAAACAGGGTGTCCTCCTTTGTCGAGCATCAAAAGTCTGTCGAAAAGTTTGTAAATATCTGATGAAGGCTGATGAATATTCACCAAAACGAGTTTCCCTTTCAATGTTTGCTCTTTCAAAAGCAACATTACCATATCCGAATCCATAGAGGACAAACCGGAAGTTGGCTCATCGACAATAAGGATAGAGGGTTCACGTATTAATTCGAGTGCGATATTCAGTCGTTTTCGTTGTCCGCCGCTTATAAATTTGTTCAGTGCATTTCCGACGGTAAGGTCTCTTGTTGATTCCAAATCAAGGTCGCTCAAAACTTTGTTTACGGAATTAATTATTTGCTCCTCGTTGAAATTGCTGAAACAAAGTTTTGCATTGTAATAAAGGTTCTGATAAACCGTAAGTTCCTCTATAAGAAGGTCGTCCTGCGGTACAAAACCGATAACTCCTTCAAGTTTATCCTTGTCATCATAAATATCGTATCCGTTTATGGATATATCTCCGCTTTGTACTTTATAAGTACCGTTAAAGACGTTCAGCAAAGTGGACTTCCCTACCCCGCTTCCGCCCATAATACTTATCAAGCGACCGGATTCTTCGCAAAAAGTAAAATTTTGAACTCCGTTTGTACTGTTCTTAAAATAAAATTCAATATCTTTTGCTCTGAAAACAATCCCTGTTTTATTCAATGAATGTATAAATTTTCCGGCAACATCACTATGATATATCGGGCTTATTTTCGGACTTTTAATTACAGCACCGTCATCGAAAAGATAGGTTCTCTCCGGTATGATATTCATACTGTTCAAAAAGAGGGTATCTTCTCCTAAATATCTGAAAATAAATGTATTGGTACTTTTTAAGTACAACATATTCAAACTTCCGTTAATTTGTCGGTCATATATATGATGAATTTTATTTTCTTCCGAACTTGGGTCAGACGAAGGCTCCTGCTCATTACTATCGACAATCAAAACTTTTGCCTTATCTTCAATTTCATTAACCAAACCGATTAGCAATGCTTTTATATGTTTATATTCAACTGTCTCTATATTAAAAGATTCGGAAACTGTAAGTACAAAATCCAATTCGTCGAGGTCAATCTCTCCGTTTCCTCTTATAAATTCAAAAAGCCTGATAACAACAATTATTTTTTCTTCTTGTTGAAGAGTTTTATTGATGTCTTCGCAAATCATAAGTACTTTTACGGCATTCATGGAACGTCGTTTTTTGGCTTTTCGAGTACTTTTTTTACTTTTTTTTGTATGTCCTTCCAATTCTTCGTCAAAAAGTTTCAAGTATTGTAAAGCATC
>JAOZMN010000370.1 GCA_029934265.1 Bacteroidales bacterium | reverse complement strand
ATATAAATATTTTTCATCAAAAGTGTACTTAGTTTATACCAAAGTTACCCATTAGGAATTAGGAAATCTCAATTCCTAATTCTTGGTCAATTTGTTTTTTAATTTGATATGTTTCTAATATCAGGTCTGTTTTTTCGTTCAATAATGCTCCGGTACATTTAATTTCTCGTAATAAAGTTTGACATTTGTCTGCCAAGTCTGAGGCTTGCTTTAATAGTTCCGATTGTTTTTCCGGGCTGTCGGCTTCTTCACAATTAAGCATTGTTGCCGCCAAGTAGCCCGCCGAACTGACTAAAGCGTTCCAGTAAGGGCTGTTTCTTTCATTTTTTTCAAATTCTTTACTGAAAACAATAGTATCGACTGAAAATAAATATGCTTTATTGCTTAATTTTTGAATATCCAAAGCCATGCTTGTTTTTTTTATATTGTTTACTGAACATATAAGTACTAATACAAAAGTTTTTACACATTTGCTAATTTATAATAAGCTAATTTACAGACATTTACACGAAAGTGTAAGCAATATTAAATAGGTCGAAGACCTTAATAATTTCTACAAAAGTACGAAAAAGGATTTATAAAAATAATTTTATCGAAAAAATATAATTTACATTTTTTTTGGGAGCTTAATATAATTGTTTTATCTTTGCACGGATTTTAAAAACAGGGTATCGTTTTTAAGATTAAAAATCGGAAAATTTTTCGGGGTGTAGCGCAGCCCGGTTAGCGCATCTGCTTTGGGAGCAGAGGGTCGCAGGTTCGAATCCTGCCACCCCGACACTGAAAATCAAAGCCTTACAAGAAATTGTAAGGCTTTTTTGTTTTTAAGGGTACACATTTGGGTACACAGATGTTGTTTTGGTTTTTATTCTTCTTCATTGCAAGTATTAATATCAAGCTGTATATGACAAGACCATTTGTATGTCTGTCATTTATCTAATATTTCGCTTTGAGTATGTTTTTCTGCTTTTAGATGCCAGTTTGGGATATTGTCTGTTATGTCTCTGTAATCGACACCCAGTTCGCCAAAGTGTTTTTCGGCACAAATTATTTTTCGTGCTTCATTGCTGAAACGTAATTTAGTTCTGTCGATAGTACTTTTAGTTTCTCTTATTAGTTGCAGTTTGAATTTGCCTTGGTCATCGAAACGGACTACTCCCCAGTCGGGAGCGTAATTTCCTATTATGCGAGGTAATCGAATTTTAAAAGAGTTCGGAAATTTGAAGTAAAAAATAATTTTATCGTCAGGGTGTAAGCGGTTTTCTACAAAGTTTTTCTCTACATTGCTATCTATCTGAACTTCATTATATAAACCTTTTTCATTACTGTCAATAACTTCACGTTGTACATAAGATACTTCTTCCGGGAAGATTTTCTCAATATCAAAAGTACTTGTTCCTTTGCGGAAAGTAAATTCTAAATTATTGGCGATATGGTCGGCAAGTGTGTTTTTAATTACTTCTATAAACTTAACGGTAAAGCCTTCCGGATTTTTAAAAGTAAGAATGCGTTTTGCTTCCGGAAGTTTTTTGAATATTTCAAATAATGTATCCTTTGTAATACCTGTTTCGTATGCCGAGCGTTCAATAAAATTAAAAACAGGATACAATTCAACTGCGTGTTTTTGCTTGGAATGTTGTGGTTTTTGTCCTTCCTCAGAAGTGAAAATCAGTGGTTTAAAAAGAGATAATTTGTAACCATTGGCAAATTCGATATGTTTATCCGTTTGGTTTGTAACAAAATTGTTTACTTTGAAACCTCGCAATCGTTTGTCAATTTTTTCTAAATTAGTTTTATTGTTTACGGTTATATTTTCTTTATTGTATTCTTCGTTGTTGGTGTTTTTTATGAGCAGATTAATATTTGCGGACAACTCATCAATACGATTTAATTTCAAGTGAAATTCAGTAATGATAAATTTTCCTTTGGAAATTGTAATTATCGGTTCGGGGAAAGTTGCGTTGGCAAGTCTTTGGGTACATTGCTTGACAAGTTTTTCTGTATCTACTCTTATTTTATAAGATGTGGCGGTTGATATTTTTTTCCAAAAATCTTGAAAATCGTTGCTTTTAAATATTACGTTACGACGTTTGGCATTATCTCTTTTTGGTTTTAGTTTTGCAGGTGGAATATCGCCCGAATCAAGATATTCACGTTGTAAATTTGATGCAAAACTTTCATAACTTTCGTTGGCAATTACAGTAAGTACATTTACTTGTTCGTCTTCTATCCGTTCGCCTTGCTGATTAACCGAAAGACGTAAACCTCTACCAATTTCTTGACGGCGTTTTATTTCTGAAACTGTCTGATTAAGAGTGCAAATTTGAAATACATTCGGATTATCCCAACCCTCTTTAAGTGCGGAGTGTGCGAAAATAAAAGCCACTTTATTGTTGAAAGATAACAATTCCTCTTTCTTTTTCATTATCAACTCAAATGCTTCTTTTTCGGCTTTGCGTTGTTTGGCATTTGTTGCTTGTTTGTCGATGTAAATTTGTTCTTCGTTTCCGCCTTTTGGTTTTTGTCGGTAAGATGCAAAATAAGAAGATTGAACTTCTTCTGCTTGGGATTTAGAGAAACGTTTGCATTGTATTTTAGATTTCTCAAACTCTTGGTCAAATATTTGTCGGATAATACCGTTATCGACATAATTGGCTACTCTGTCAATTGAAATATACAGTAATAAAATCTACTTCTTATATCGACAAAAATATCGTTAAAAAATCTGTTAATTTCAACTCAAGAAACAATTTTATTGGTTATTTGCTGACTATTTTCGATAATGATACAGTAAGAACATTGTGCCGGATTTTTTATATCGGAACATCAAAACATTGGCAAGGTGCTAATGTCTTTTGGCAAATAGATGATGCCGGTAAAGTGCGGAGCGGTAAAATTATCCATTATAATCCGGAAACAGGAAAACGTGGCAAGCAAATCACTTGGGTACATAGTGTTTTAAAATATGAGGATTTCAATTTAAAGCAATGTCTGTATGGCTTACATAGGATACGAAATTGCAAAAATAAAATTATCGGAATTGTCGAGAGTGAAAAAACTGCAATTATAATGACAGGTTTAGCATTATCGAAAGGTATAATGAAAAATTACACTTGGCTGGCTACAGGAAGTTTGAATATGTTTAAATCCGAAATGTTGAAAACTTTAAAGAAGTATAAAATTGTTTTGTATCCCGATTTAGGAATAAAAAGCAAAAACTCAATTACTCCTTTTTTACAATGGGAAAATAAAACTGACAATTTGAAAAAGCAAGGTTT
>JAOZMN010000056.1 GCA_029934265.1 Bacteroidales bacterium | reverse complement strand
ATAAAAAGACTTGTTAATAAAGTTGCTTTTTTCATAATGATATGGTTTTTAGTTTATATTTCAGACCTCTGTCTGTTTTATTATTTTTTATCAAAAACTTGTTCTTATTCAGGTTTTAATATTTAGAGTTCGTTACTTTTTTGCCAAGAATATACGAATAAATTGATATTCAACAGATAACAGATTTCGCACAAGCTCAAAATGAATTAAATATGTCGCAGACCTTAAAATTGTTCTCCCATTACAAAATGAAACTGACTTCCGCTTGCACTCGGATTTCCGGGTATTTCATCGAAACCGTAACCCCAATCAAAACCAAGTAAGCCAAGCATCGGTAAAAATATTCTCACACCTGCTCCGGCAGAACGATACAAATCAAACGGATTAAATTTCTTGACATCGAACCATGAATTTCCGGCTTCCGCAAATACTAAACCATAAATTGTTGCTGATTGGCTTAATACTACAGGATACCTCAATTCAACAGTATATTTGTCATAAACATTTCCGCCAAGCTCGGGAGTTAAAGAGCCGTTTTCGTATCCTCGCAGTCCGATAATATCTGTTCCGTAACTGTAATATCCCATTCCGTCGCCACCAAGGCTGAAGCCTCCGAAGGGAGTCGGACCGACAAACTTATTATAATAACCCAAATAACCGAATTTTATTTTAGAATGCAAAACTAAATCACCGGTAATTTGCATAAACCAAGAATTTTCAAAAGTCCATTTGTGAAATTCCAACCATTTATAACGCTCTGCATCAGTTATATCCGTATAATTTTTATTGTTAAATAACGAATATGGAGGTGTTAGCTCCAAACCTATGGAAAATTTAGAACCGTTTCGAGAGTATAAAGGATTATCTATTGAGTTTCTTCCGAAAATTGTTTTGAAACTGAAACTGTTTGCCGAACCGTTATTCAATAATTTAAAATATGTCCAGTCGTTTAAAGTATAATTTTGTAAACTTAATTCATTATAAAGTGTGAAAAAATCATCGGGTTTTTTGAGTCTTCTTCCGAAGCCGAATGCAACACCTTTTATTATCATGTCGGCTCTTTTTTCAGCAGTTTTTTCATATCCGTTGGATTGCAAATTGTAAAATCCGGAAACTGACAAAGAATTTGGCTTTTTCCCGCCAAGCCAAGGCTCCACAAACGAGACACTATATGCTTGATAACTAGTTCCGTTGGTTTGTGCTCTTAAACTGAGTTGTTGTCCGTCGCCGGTTGGCAATGGCGACCACGATTTTTTATCGAAAAAATTTTTTGTCGAGAAGTTTGAAAATGTCAGCCCAAGTGTTCCTATAAGCATTCCTTGTCCCCAACCTCCTGAAATTTCAACTCTGTCATTTCCTCTTTCCACAAGCGAATAGCCGATATTTACAGTACCGTCTTGCTGGTTCGGTATCGGATTTGGAATTATGTGTTCGGTATCGAAATGCCCGAGTGTTGCAAGCTCTCTGACAGACCGAATAATAGCTCTTCTGCTGAAAAGATCACCGGGTCTTGTTCGTATCTCTCTCCTGATAACAGGGTCATTTGTTCGTGTATTCCCGGAAATTTGCACTTTACTTATTTCTGCTTTCTCACCCTCGTACATTTGAAGCTCAACATCAACAGAATCGCCGTCTATCCTAACTTCTACAGGGTTTACATTGAAAAAAAGATAACCTCTGTCCATATACAAATTCCCTACGGCATCTTCATCTATCGAAAGCCTGTTTTCCAAATGTTCTTTATCAAAAACATCACCTTTTTTTATTTTCAGCAGCTCATTTAATGTTTCTGTTTTATATTTAGTATTTCCTATCCATTTAATATTTCTGAAAAAATATTGTTTTCCTTCATCAATTTTTATAATAATTTTAATGTCGTTTTCCTCAAAATTTATAATGGAATCATAAACGATTTTAGCATCACGGTAGCCCTCTTTGCTATACTCGGCAATCAGATTTTTTTTATCTTCTTCATAATTTTCAATAATATATTTTGAAGGTTTTATTACTCCAAAAAATCTTTTTTCTTTTGTTTCTTTAAGTTTTTTCCATTTTATATTCCTTTCCGTAAAAATGATATTTCCTGTTATTGTAATTAATTCAATTCTGGTTTTTTTATGTTTATTTACATGAACATCAAGTATAACGGCATTCTGTATGGTTGTATCTTTTCGTTTAAGGGTTTTCACCTCCGTGCGTGCAAATCCTTTTTCGGCATAATATTCTTTTATGATATTTTCTAAATTAATTATAGAATTTTTGTTTACTTGCGAACCTCTTATCAGTTTTATTTGCTCTCTTAAATCATCTTCTTCCGATTTTTTGGTTCCTATAAAATTAATAACAGAAAGTCGTTCTTCTTCTTTAAGATAAATATTAAGCCAAATTTTATCACCTTTAATTTTTTCGGCATTTATTTTTATATCAGAAAAAAGTTTTTGTTTCCAGAGTTTTTTGACAGCATTTGTAATATCATCGCCGGGTACGGTAATTTTCTGACCTACGGACAAGCCGGATATTTGAACGAGAACTCCGGCATTCGAATATTTAATTCCGGAAACATTTATATCGGCAATCGTGTATTCTTTTGGCGAGCTGTAATCAATGATTATTTGGGAATATCCTGTATAAAAACTTAATATACAGAACAATAACAATGTCATTTTTTTGATCATATCGACTTTTAATTTGAAATTTAAGTTTTTAATGCCTGCAAATATACTATTATCCTGCATTTAATATTTATTTTTATTATATAAATAAGTTTTTTTAACAAAAAATCATTTTTATACATTTGTAGCCTTATTTATTCCGGTTAAAAATGAATAAACAATTTAAAAGTTTAACCACAAAACAACACTTTAAAATATGATGGAAATTATACAATCAGGTACAGGGATAAATCCGGACAGCGGATACGGAAGAATCGACAAATGGAACTCGGAAACTACAGCTAAGTTGTCTGAACATTATAAAGATATTATTAATTTGCTTGGCGAAGATACCACAAGAGAGGGGCTGGTAAAAACTCCGGAAAGAGTTGCAAAAGCAATGGAATTTTTGACGCAAGGATACAATACCAATCCGGTAGATATAATAAAAAGTGCCATGTTTAAAGAATCATACAGCGAAATGGTTATAGTTAAAGATATTGAACTGTATTCAATGTGTGAGCATCATATGTTACCTTTTTTCGGTAAAGCTCATGTGGCTTATATTCCTAACGGATATATTACCGGTTTAAGCAAAATAGCCAGAGTAGTGGAGGCTTTCTCTCGGCGTTTACAAATTCAGGAAAGATTGACAATGCAAATTAGAGATTGCATAGAAGAAACATTAAAACCATTAGGAGTTGCTGTTGTTATCGAAGCAGGACATATGTGTATGCAAATGAGAGGAATACAAAAACAAAATTCTGTAACCACAACTTCAGCTTTTACCGGAGCATTCCGAAAAGATGCAACAAGGGAGGAGTTTATCCACTTAATAGGCAGTAATTTGCATTAAATTTTAGTATCTGCTTAAAAAAATATAGTCGATAGCAACTTTGGTAAAGTTTTTTAAGTACATACAAATTTGAAACATATATTCGGACTTATTTTAACTGCCGGCATATATTTTGCACCTGTAAAGCTATCTTGATTATCTTAAAATCTTTTAAAAATGAAACCCTCATAGAGGGATTTAATACTCCTACACAAAAAGAGATGAATATAATTAACTAATTTTTAATCATTTAACCTAATTATATACACATGAAAGAGAGAATTGTATTATTTAAAGAAAGTCCGCTGACCGGAGGATATTCGCTTGCGGTACGAGATGACTGGGTATATAAAATAAAGCGAGTAAATATTTCAAAAGTTGAAAAAAAATTATACGAAGAAGATTTTGGCAATAAAATAATAACTTACAAAGATTTTTTTGAATGGTGGAGTCGATTAAATAAAGTCGGGAAATATGCAAACGGAGAACACGGGGAAGATTATGAAGTTTTTTAAAATCTTATAAATTCAATCGGTAAATTTTGTAAGTATTAAGTGAGTTCAGTCTAAAAAGTACATCTTCCCGGAATCAGACCCTTAGGGTTTTAAGTAACAAACTGTAAATTAAACATTTAGATTTGTTAAATTTTATTAAACCAAACCCTAAGGGTCTTTTTACGCTGAACCCATTAAGCATTCTTACAAGAATTTTTCTACATCGTATTTTATGTAATATTCTAATTATTAATGATTTATAAATATAGCTTTGTCTCATTAAAAAGGTCAAAGACCTTATTTTGTTTGCTTGCGGTATTTTTTGTAAATACCGGTATCCTTAATGCACAAACTTTTGCAGGTTTTAAAACAGGTTTAAATATTTCAAATGTAAAATATGCGGACAGCCGAAAAAATGATTTAGTCTCTCCGTATAAAAAAACTCGAAAAGTTCCGATTGTCGGAGTAGTTTTGAACTATTCGATGAATAAAATTATTTCCGTTCAACCCGAAATAATTTTCTCTCCCAAAGGTTTTAAATTCAAACAGCCCTTATATTCCGAAGGAAAAAGCGTAATGGATTATTTGGAAATTCCGGTAATTGCAAAATATAACATTATTGCAAAAAGAGACAAGGCATTATCGCCGTTTATCGGAGGATATGCCGGCTTTTGGCTTTACGGCAAGTACGTTTCAACCAATTATTACACAGGCAATAAGACTACCGTAAAAGTTAATTTTAAGAATCAAACCATAAAATATAACAGAGTCGATGCCGGTCTTGTTCTTGGAATTTCATACGATTTTAAACAGAAAAAAAGAATATCAAATATAGAACTAAGATATTCACACAGTATGCTCGGAAGTTCTAAAGAAACCGCTGACGCTCTGCTTTTAAGGACTCTTACTCTTAGCTATTCATACCTGTTTCGTATCAAAAAATAAGGTCTTCTATCTCGTATGTTTATCCAAATAATGAATCAACAAATTCATTTTTATTAAATATTTGAAGATGAGTTATCCCCTCTCCTATACCTATATATTTTACGGGGATTTTAAATTGGTCGGACACTCCTATGACAACGCCTCCTTTTGCCGTACCATCTAATTTTGTAACAGCAAGAGCGTTTACCTCAGTTGCTTTGGTAAATTGTTTGGCTTGCTCAAAAGCGTTCTGACCGGTAGAACCATCTAATACAAGCAAAATTTCATGTGGAGCATCGGGAATTATTTTTTGCATAACTCTCTTGATTTTAGTAAGTTCGTTCATCAAGTTTATTTTGTTGTGCAAACGCCCTGCTGTATCTATTATTGCAATATCCGCCTTCGCTGATTTTGCAGAAGCAACGGTATCGTAAGCTACCGATGCAGGGTCGGAACCCATTTTTTGTTTAATTACAGGAACATCAACTCGCTCTCCCCACACAATTAATTGCTCGATGGCAGCGGCTCTGAATGTATCGGCGGCACCAAGAACAACACTTTTTCCATCTTGTTTGAATTTATGTGCTAATTTTCCTATCGTGGTGGTTTTGCCGACTCCGTTTACGCCTACAACCATTATTACATAAGGATTTTCGGAGTCTGTTTTTCGGTTCTCAAAACCTATACCGGAGTTTTCTGAAAGCAAATCTGCAATTTCTTCTTTTAGCATTTTGCTCAGCTCCGAAGTTCCAAGAAATTTATCTTTTAAAACTCGTTTTTCAATTCTTTCAATTATCTTCAAAGTGGTATCGACACCGACATCGGAACTAATCAAAACTTCCTCCAAGTCGTCCAGTACAGAATCATCAATTTTTGATTTTCCTGCAACAACTCTCGAAAGTTTTTTAAACACGCTATCCTTTGTTTTAGCAAGCCCCTTGTCTAAATCTTTCTTTTTGTCTTTTGAAAATATACCGAATAAAGCCATTTTTTATAAAAATAAAAATAGCTTTCATCATCTTGAAGAAGAAAGCTACTTATGTTTTCAGGTCTTAAAATACCTGTCAAATTATATCCTACCAAATAAAGTTTCCGACCTTTTTAATGTTGCTTACACTCTCATGTAAAATTATTATAATCCGCAAATAAATGTGTAAAACTTAAGTAAGAGTACTTAACTTGCAAAATTACAAATATTATCGGTCGGCTTTATATTTTAACTATTTTTTCTTAGAGAAAAATTCATTTACTTTTTCATTTGGAACCAACGCTTCCTTAAAGGTATATGAACCTGTTTTGGTAGATTTTTCCATTTTTATTACTTTCGTAAAAGTTTTACCTGCTCCTTTCTGTAACGATGCAACAACTTTCTTTGCCATTTTATTTTATTTTAAAATTTTAAACTCTAAGTACTCAAACTTAACGTTTAATTTATTTATTGATAACTTTTTAATTAAGGTCTGCGACCTATTTAATTTCTTTGTGAATTGTGTACTTTCTCATTATGGGATTGTATTTTTTAATTTCTATTCTTCCCGGAGTATTTTTTCTGTTTTTGGTTGTTATATATCGAGATGTACCGGGCAATCCGCTGCTTTTATGTTCTGTACACTCTAATATTACTTGAATTCTGTTACCTTTTCCTTTCTTAGCCATATTGATATTAATTAAAATAATGAAACTGAACTTCCGAATAATTTTAATTTCCGGGAATTTATTTTTTTACAGAACTACGTCTGTTTTTATATTTCTACTCTCTATACGTTTGATTTTCAAAAATTTAATGACTACTTTTTGGCATCAAATAATTAATGGACTGACAATAAAAATACTTATTAAAAATAAAGAATGTCCATTTTTCAACTCCGTTTTTTGAGCTGTGTTTTAACGTATTAAAAAACCTTTTTCTTGAGCATCTTTCATGGCTTTCGCCAAACCTACTTTGTTAATCATTCTCATTCCTGCTGCGGACACTTTTAATTGTACCCATTTGCTTTCTTCTTCAAGGAAAAATTTTTTCTTAAATAAATTAGGATAAAATTTTCTTCTTGTTTTTGCGTGAGAATGGGACACATTATTACCCGACATCACTCTTTTTCCTGTTATTTCACAAACTCTTGACATATTATAGGTTTTCCTTTATTATTATATTTAATTTTCTAAACTTTAATCCCAAAGCCGTAAAAAATCAATCTAAGCTCCGAGAACGGTCTGCAAAGAACGCTAATTTTATTTTAAAAATCAAAATATTCTATAAAAAAAATGTTATTTTTAAGTTATTTTTTCAAAATCGTTTTTTAACTTCTTGTATTATATTGATTATCAGGGTTAAATAAATTTATTATTTGTCCTTTGTTAATTATCAATTACTTATTGTATATTTGCAACTTAAATTTAATCGAAATTATGAAACTTTTTGATTTAAAAATACGAACTGCAATACTAATTGTAGTAATAACGGTAATATCTATCATGGCTGTTTTCGGTACGTACAGTTATTTTTCCGTAAGTACCTTAACCGAAATAGGAAATCTTCAATCGGAAGTTTCTTCATTTGAAAGAAAATTAGAAGAACTGCGAATTAATTATACAATTTTCTTGAATAAAAAACATCTTTTAAATTTCTATGAAAATAAAGAAGACCAAACATTAATCAATCTCCAAAATTCAGCAAAAGAATTAAGAGTGTTGTCGGAAAACATTCTTAAAAACGAGGACCTTATCGACAATGATGAACTTTTGATGTATTTCAAACAAGCAAAAAAACTTTTATCCGAAATAGACAAAAAATATAATCGCCTTACAGGCAATATATTAACACTCGGGAATAATGAATACGGATTAGAATCCGAAATTAAACAAATAGAGCGGTCAGCTGAAAATAAATTACTGACATTCGGTTCGGGTACAAATCTTCAACTGTTTTACAAGGCTAAGAAGTTAAGCAACAATTATATAAATACCGAAACAAATGAATATGCCGACAATTTTAACAATACGATAGATGTTCTGTCGGAAAGTATAGAAAATGATATTCAGATATTTGAAGATAAAAATAAACGTCTTATAACCAATGATATATCAGAATACAAGGCAAGTTTTAAGAAATTTTACAGAATTACGAAAAAAAACGGCATAATATCAAAATCAGGACTTTCAGGCGATGTTTTTTCCTTGATAAACGAACTTAAAATCAATATTATGGAAGCCGTAAAAATTATTCAGGAAACAAAAGACATCACAAATACCGATACCATTACAAGTTTATTCGTCTGGGGAGCAATAGCGGCTATTTTGATTGCAATAATACTTTTAAGAAGTTCTCTTATTTTATACCGAAGTTTGGAACTTATTGCGGACAAAACCGACAAACTTTCGGAAGGGAAAATTATAACCGGCACTACAAATCATTCCAAAAATAAAATAGGGCGAATATTTAATAATATCGAGCAATATATGAACGAACTCGATAAAAAAAAGAACTTTATAGATAAGATAACAGGTTCGGATATTATATCCGATTATAAGCCTGCAAATGAAACAGATGAAATAGGTAATTCTTTGGTGAAACTCAAAAATTGGATTGTAGAACAAAAAAATACGGAAGAGAAAAAAAATCAAGAAAACTTACTTAAGAACAGGCAGATAGAGGGTTTAGCGATATTTAGCAATATACTGCGGGCACATTCCGGTAACTTGCAAAAATTATCTGCCGAAATAATTACCGGTTTACTGGATTTTCTTGATGCGAATATGGGTGGTTTTTATGTATTGACCGACGGAGTATTAAAGCCAGAAGCGGCACACGCTTATGGAAATGCAAAATTACTGGACAGAGAATTTAAACTCGGAGAAGGACTTATAGGCTCGTGTGCTTTTGAAAAAAATCCCTTCTTTTTCGATAATGTCCCTGATGATTACATTGATATTGTTTCCGGTTTCGGGTCGATAAAACCAAAATCACTTTATATTTCTCCTCTCGTAAACGGAGACCAAATTTACGGTGTTATAGAAATCGCATCATTACATCTTATTACTGAGTCGGAAACTGATTTTATTAATAAAGTAAGCAATGACGTTGCGGCAACATTATCGTATATGAAAATTAATATCGAAACACAAAAGAAACTCGAACTGCTGTCCAAAAATGAAATTAAGCTCAAAAAAGAAATTACAAGTTTGAAAAGAAACTAAATTAAAGTTACCGACACATCTCCAAAACTCTATTCCTTAATTAAAGCTTACCGCAATATGTACTAAATAAGCTTCAATTCCGTAACACCCTCAAAACAAATAATTTATAAATATTTATTAATATCAATAAGCCATTCAAGCATTACAATACTTATTTTTTACTGAAAAGTTTAATATTATATACAAAAAAAAATAATTAATTTTTTACTGAAAAGTTTAATATTATATACCAAAAAAAAATAATTAATTTTTTGCATATAATTATATTTTATATAAAATACTTATAATTAGATACATAATGCTATATTTTTTAAATTTTTTTTCAAAAAAAAATGTTTGAAATATTGTAAATATTTCAAAATATTACTATTTTGAAATATTTTAGTTGCTTTTAATTTATTTGTTTTGTATCTTTGCCTAATAAAACTTTTACATTTTAATACGTTTATATTATTTTTAACAAAAGGAAATAAGTTTTTTCCTTACAAATAATTAATATCATGAAATATTTTTACCCAATATTCGCTTTACTGGCAGGTTTAGTATTGTTTACAGCACAAAGTTACGGACAGTTCCTTATTAATGAAGATTTTGAAGGGACATTTCCTCCGACCGATGCACTTGCAGGAGATTGGACAAAAGGACATTCGTCAGGTACAAAAGATTGGTTTGTTCAAAACAATCCGGCTCCCAACAGCGGAAGTGTCGGATTTTATGCCTATTACAACGATATTATTTGTGATACGCATAACGAAAATAATATCTTGTGGATAAAAACTCCTGAATTTGATTGTAGCGGACGAACAAATGTTACTTTACGTTTCTTTCATTTCTGGGCAGGAAACGATAAGGCAACGGCAACAGTAGAAGTAACAAAAGACGGAGGTACAACTTGGGTACAAGTTGTACAATATCTAAAATACACTTCCGGAGCCTGTGGAGGCAATCATGAAAATTGCGGGCTGGTTGCTACCGGCGGAGATGCCGACGATATGGTAGAACAAACATTCGACATTTCAGCAACGGCGGCAGGCGAAGCAAAAGTACAAGTTCGCTTTGTTTACGATGATGGAAATGTCACTCCGGCAGGTTGGTATATTGATGATGTAAAAATATACTCTGAACCGGACGTCGGTGTGCGAAGGCTTGTGGCTCCGGCACGTTTGGACTGTGCAACCGATAATTTCGGTGCGGCAGAAAATATTACGGTAAGAGTTTTTAACTTCAGCGATGATGCTGTAACTAATGTCCCTGTGGTTTGCAAAATCACCAACGGTGCAGGAACGGTAACAACTTTAAACGGAACAATAGCAAACATACCGGCTTACGACCCTGCGAATTATCCTTATAATTCTTATGTAGATTATACCTTTGCGACAACACACGATATGTCAGCCGAAGATATTTACAATTTTGAAATCTACACAAACCTTGCCGGCGATACGTATTCCGGAAATAATACATTTTTTACCGGACGACGTTCTAAAGTAAAAACTTATCCCTATACTGCAAATTTCAATGTAGGAACTGATGCTTGGCTGAGCGGAGGACTTAACCCGATGAATGATGCAGATTTATTTTACAGAGACAACAACGGAAGACGTTTTGATTACGGAACTTTACCTTATCTTAACGGAGATGAAGGAAATGGAAATTCTTGGCATGTTCAAACATATATTAATGCTAAAACAGATATGATTTGGGTAGAAAGTCCTGTGTTTGATTTTACAAATAACACAAAGCCTGTCTTGTCAATGGACATCAAATATCAGTTACGCTACGATAATTCATATTTTCATGTTGAATATACAAAAAACGGAGGAACAAATTGGTATCAAGTAGGTCATGCAAGCAATCCGAACTGGTACAATACATACCTCGATGACAACAGGTGGAGGTACGCCTATGACGGGCAAACATCTTACGACCCTACCATTGACTCTTGGACACATGTAGAAAGAGAATTATGCTTTTTATCCGGCGAACCTTGCATTCAATTCAGAATATACGGGAGAGCATATTACGGTCCTACAGGAACAAATGATCAGAGTTATTTTGCTTTTGATAATTTTGTCATTTCTGCCGGCGAACAAGATGACGTTCAGCCTGTTGCCGTGAGTGCTCCGACTTCAAGGACATGCAACACTTTCACAAATGCCGAACCTTTACAAATAATTATCAATAATAACACTTGTCGTCCGATTTATAACTTACCTGTTTCAGTAGAAATTGACGGAGGCGGAGTTATTAATGAAACAGCACCCGGTCCGATACCTCGTTTCGGCTCTTATCTTTATGATTTTACCGCAACTGCCGATTTAAGTGCATCGGGAGACCATACAATTGATGTTACAACAAACTTGACAACAGACTCAGACAACACAAATGATACATACAGCGAAACAAGAAAAAATGATAAAATATTAATATCAGGACTTACTTCATCAACTTATTTCACCGATTTTAACTCCGGAAACGACGGCTGGGTTTCTCGCCCGGAAAGCAACCCGCCTACAAATACAGATTACGAACAAAGGCATTTTCGACTTGCGGAGTTACCTTACTTAAACGGAGCCGAAGAAGAAGGCAACTCATGGTATGTTGTTGAAACAATGTATGATGCCAAACTCGATAGATTCTATGTAGAAAGCCCCGTATTCGATTTAACAAGTATTTCAAATCCTATAATGTATTTTGATGTTAAATATCAGTTAAAGGGCGATTCTTATTTTCATGTCGAAGTTTCAACAAACGGAGGTTCAAGTTGGAGTCAATTAGGACACTCAACCGATCCTAATTGGTACAATACATACGTCGATAACAACTGGTGGAGGTACGCCTATGACGGACAGGATTCTTATGACCCTACAGTAGCCTCATGGACAAATGTACAACATAATCTTTGCGATTATATAGGAGAACCTTGCATAAAATTTAGAATATACGGTAGAGCATACCACGGACAACAAAACCCTACTAACGAATTA
>JAOZMN010000055.1:10707-12121 GCA_029934265.1 Bacteroidales bacterium | reverse complement strand
TTACGATAAGTACGGACAAAAATTAAGAGACCAAGAAATAGAAGTAGAGTCTTGTTAAATTGGTAAGTGTTCGGACATAAGTTTTTACACATTTACTTGCTGATTTATAATATTTGTCACTTGAATGTGTAAGCAACATTAGAAAGGTCGAAGACCTTATTTATTTTTAAATATTAATAATTAAAACATTTATAGAAAGTGAATATATTAGTATTAAATTGCGGAAGTTCTTCAATAAAATTTAATTTTTTCGATATGTCCGGCGATAAAATATTATCAAAAGGAACAGTTGAAAAAGTAGGAATGAAAGGTTCGTTTTTAAAATATAAAAAAGAAAACGGCGAAACAGTTACATTTGAAGGCGAAATTCTCGATCATAAAATAGGTATAGAATATATACTTGGTATAATGATAAGTGAAAAACACGGCTGTATTTCTTCCTTGGAAGAAATAAATGCAGTCGGACACAGAGTCGTTCATGGAGGCGAATTTTTTAAAGAAAGTGTAAAAATTGATGACGATGTACTAAAAGTTGTAGAGGATTGTATCGAATTGGCACCCTTGCACAATCCTGCAAACATACAAGGAATAAAAGCAATGAGTTCCCTTTTGCCTGAAATTCCGCAAGTCGGCGTATTTGATACAGCATTTCATCAGACTATGCCTGCAAAAGCCTATTTGTACGGAATACCGTATTCTTTGTACCGTAAATATAAAATAAGAAGATACGGATTTCATGGTACAAGCCACAGATACGTTTATCAAAAAGCCTGTGAAATATTAAATATCAATCCGGAAACTCAAAAAATAATATCCTGCCATCTTGGTAACGGGGCTTCGATTGCGGCTATCGAAAACGGAAAATCCGTAGAAACTTCTATGGGATTTACACCGTTAGAAGGATTGATAATGGGAACTCGTGCCGGCGATTTAGATGTCGGAGCCGTAACTTACATAATGAACAAAGAAGAAATCGGGCGACCCGCACTGTCCACTATGCTCAATAAATTCAGCGGAATGCTTGGAATTACCGGCGTTTCTTCCGATATGCGAGAAATCGAAGAAAAAGCGGAAGAGGGAAACGAGCGAGCAAAACTCGGTTTGGAAATGTACGCACACAGAGTTACAAAATATATAGGTTCGTATATGGCAATAATGAACGGAACGGATATTATAATATTCACCGGAGGAATTGGCGAAAATGATGTAAATACACGAGCGAAAATTTGTAAATCACTTAGTTTTGCCGGAGTAGAATTAGATTTGGAAAAAAATAAAACAAGAGGAGAAACCGTTATCAGTACCGAAAATTCAAAAATAAAAATAATGGTAGTCCCGACTGACGAAGAATTTGTTATTGCACAAGACACTTTTAATATAGTTAAAAGTTAAGAATTAAAAGTTTGTCTTATCT
>JAOZMN010000055.1:0-10697 GCA_029934265.1 Bacteroidales bacterium | reverse complement strand
AATTGTCGATAATTTTAAACTTTTAACTTATTTTTGAATTTTAATTTAAAATAGTTATTTTAGCAAGGAATTTGTACAGCTTGCAGCCAAAGGCAGGTTGTAAGCTGTTTTTTTTGATTATTCAATACAATTTTTCAAGAAATAAAAATTAAATCCCATATAAGTAATATCGAGACAATTAAAAATCATATAAATTACAGAAAAATTTCCGAAAACGAATTTATTGCGGAAAGGAATCCTACAATAGTATTTTTGTGGAAAAATAATGAAAATTGGACGGTTGAATTTGTCTCAAAAAACGCAGAGTATATTTTGGGCTATCCTGCCGAAGAATTTTTGGAAAGTAAAATTGCTTATGCTGAAATAATATACTCTGATGATATTCAGAGTGTTACAGATGAAGTGATTAAAAATTCAAAAGACGGAATTGATTTTTTTTCGCACAAACCATATCGACTTATTACAAAAGCCGGAGAAATAAAATGGTTCAACGATAATACATATATAAGAAGAGATACAAATGGAAATATAACACATTACGAAGGAATAATTGTAGATATTACAAAACAAATAAAACTCGATAATTTATTAACAGAAAAAAATAAAAAATTATTACTTTTAAATAAAGAACTTGAATATAAAACAAATATTTTAAAAGAAAACGAAAAAAAATTTGAAGCAATTACAAACCAGTCAAATAATGGAATAACCGTTGCTGATATAGAAGGAAATTATGTATTTGTAAATCCTGCTTTTTGTAAAATGTCCGGCTATTCGAAAGAAGAACTTTTACAAAAAACGATTTACAATATGATGTCTGCCGACCAATCAAAAGCAAGTTCTTATGACAGCAGCGATTTGTATGAAGGCAGACCGATTAAAGTTAATTTACAAAAAAAAAACGGGAAAAAATATTTGACGGAAGTTACAGGTAAAGTTCTTAAAATCAATAATGAAGCATATATACTCGGTACAGTCAGAGATATTACCGTCGAAACAGAGTTTCAAAGAAAACTGCAACAACAAAATGAGGAATATGCGTCTTTGAACGAAGAGTACAGAACTGCAAATGAAGAACTTACTCGGTCTAAAGAAAAAGCTGAAGAAAGCGACAAACTTAAAACTGAATTTTTTAATAATATGTCGCATGAAATACGCACTCCGCTTAACGGAATACTCGGATTTACGGATTTGCTCAAAAGTACGGATTTAACCGACCGAAAAAGAGACCAATTTATAAGTATAATACAAAACAGCGGCAACCAACTTCTTAGAATAATAGACGATATTATTGAAATTTCGATGCTTGAAACTAAACAAGTAAAAACGATTGTTGAAGAGGTATCGTTAAATCAATTATTATTGGAATTATTTTCCGTATTCGACATAAAAGCCAAAGAAAGTCAAATACCGTTATATTTGCAAAGACCGCTGAACGATATCGAAAGTACAATATTTACAGACCAAACAAAACTTAATAAAATACTTGGTAATTTATTGGAAAATGCACTTAAATTTACCAATGCCGGCTTTGTGGAATTTGGATATAAACTAATAGAAAATAAAGACGAATCGGAATTGGAAATTTATGTAAAAGACACCGGAATAGGTATAAAACCCGAAAAACAAGAACTGATTTTTCAACGTTTTTCGCAAGAAGAGAAAGATTTATCACAAAAAGTCGGAGGACTTGGTCTCGGGCTTTCTATCGCAAAAGAAAATACAGAATTGATAGGAGGTAAAATAACACTTGAATCGAAAAAAGGAGAAGGCACCGTTTTTTATGTAAGAATACCATATAAGCCTGTAAATACGACAGTTATAGGCAATAATAGACAAAAAAAACATACAATATTAATTGCCGAAGATGAAGAAGTAAATTATATGTATCTCGAGGCAGTTATCACCGAAGTTTCGGATTTTGATTGCTTGGTAATTCATGCAAAGAATGGAGTTGAGGCTGTTGAGATTTGTAAAAATAATACTGAAATAACTTGTGTTTTAATGGACTTGAAAATGCCTGTAATGGACGGCTTTGAAGCAACAGAAAGAATAAAAAAAGAAAATAGAAATCTACCGATAATTGTCCAAACCGCAAGTCCTTTACTCGAAGATAAAAACAAAGCCGAGCTTGCCGGTTGCGATGATTATATACTCAAACCTGTTGATAAACAAATATTACTCAACACCTTAAACAAATATATTAACAACTAAAAATTTAAAATCGTGCCAAAGAAAATATCAGACATTTACAAACTTGCAGAAAATCAAACAAAAACCAAACGTCTTGCCCTTGCCGTGGCACAGGACGAACACGCATTAGACGCAGTTTTTGAAGCCAAAGAAAAACAAATAATCGAGCCGATACTTGTCGGCGACAAAGAAAAAATTGAACAAATTGCTCTAAAAAATGATATAAATTTATCCGGAGTTGAAATAATAGATATTCCCGACAAAAAAGAAGCTGTAAAACGAGCCATTTTGCTTGTGAGAGAAAATAAAGCCGATATTTTGATGAAAGGAAATGTGGCAACCGGAATTTTACTAAAAGGCGTATTAAACGAAACATACGGACTTAAAACCGGAAATTTATTATCACATATTGCCGTTTTCGAGCTTGAAAACTATCATAAATTGATAGCACTCACAGATGTAGCCATGAATATCGCACCGAACTTGAAAGAAAAAAGCGGTATAATTTCAAACTCAGTAGGATATTTGCACAAGCTCGGCATTGAAAATCCAAAAGTAGCAGTTATCGGAGCCGTAGAACTTGTAAATCCGAAAATGGAAGCAACCGTTGATGCCGCCATACTTTCAAAAATGGCTCAAAGAAAGCAAATTTCCGGTTGCATAATTGACGGACCGTTGGCTTTCGACAACGCAATGAGCAAAGAGTCTGCCGAACATAAAGGTATAATTTCCGAAGTCGCCGGTGATGCAGACCTTTTGTTAATGCCAAATATAGAAACAGGAAATGTACTTTATAAATCATTTTCATTTACCGGAGCAAAACTTGCAGCAGTAATTCTCGGAGCAAAAGCCCCCATAGTGCTGACTTCTCGTTCCGATTCCGAAGAAGCAAAATTGAACAGCATAGTACTGGCGGCAGCTTCTTAAAACGATTTCAAAACTTCAAAATTTCGCAATTTCACAATTTTAAAACTTGATAAAAAATGCACATATTCGACCACATGAAAAAAAACAACAGCAGAGAATTGTTGTTTTTTGAAGAAGAAATAATATCTTTAAAAGCCATAATTGCTATCGACAGCATAGTGCTCGGTCCGGCAAATTCGAGTATTAAACTACATAATTATTCTTCCGAAGATGAGGCAATAACCGATGCACTTGACATTGCTTATTATAATTCGCTAAAATCCGCACTATTGCGGAGGGGACTTGGCGGAGGCAGCATAGTCCTTTGTGGCGACCCGAAAAAAGTAAAATCCGAAATGTATTTTCGTGCTCTCGGTATTTTCTTAAATCGTTGGAACGGAAAAATTTTAATGACAAAAGGAACAGGTGTCGGATACAACGATTTGCGAGATATTAATAAAGAATCGGAATTTTTGCTTGGCATAAAAGACTGTCAAGACGGCTGGGGAAAACCCTCGAAAAGCAGAGCAAGAGGAATGATATGGGGAATGCGAGCCGCCGCAAAAAATAAACTCGATTGCAAAACACTCAAAGGACTTAAAGTTTCGGTACAAGGAGTCGGTGAACTCGGAGCCGAGCTTGTAAAATTGCTTATTGAAGAGGGGGCAGATATTACAATTACTGATATTGTTTACGATAAAATAAAAGTAATACAAGATAAGGTAAATGATATAAAAATTGTACGTCCGACTGAAATATACAAAGAAAAATGTGATATTTTCTGTGCCTGTTCAAAAAACTATCTTTTGGACGAAAATGCGGCAAGCGAACTGAATTGCAGAATCTTAACCGGAAGTGTCGATAAAGTACTTAAAAATGAAAAATTATACGATATACTTAATCAAAAAAATATACTTTATATTCCGGGTTACGTTATTAATTCCGGTGATATTATTCAATTTGCACTCGAAAATAAAGGAAGACCTTTAAGTAAACTTAAAAATGAACTTCAAGATATTTATTACAGTACACTTGATTTAATTGAAAAACACGAAAAACAAAAAATCGGAATTGAAGAAATAGCAGTAAAACAAGCCGAAAAATATATTAAAGATATTGCAACAGTAAAAATGCTGAAGTAAAAAAAACAATTTTTCAAAAATGAATATTGAGTTCATACTAAAAAGACCATAAAGGTTTAATTTAACAGAAGTTAGCAAATGTAAACCTCTCATCTTCAGTTTTTCATCTTAAATCTTTATGGTCTGATTGCGAGAAAATATACTTTTTAGAATATACTCATTTATTATTTCAAAATTTCAAAATGAAAAAAAAATTAATACTCACAATAAATCCCGGTTCCACTTCTACAAAAATAGGAATATTTGAAGATAATAAATGTATTTTTGAAGAAACCGTGCGACACAGTACAAAGCAAATAGAAGAATATTCTCAAATTTGGGATCAGTACAGTTTCCGAAAAGAAGAAATAATCGAGACACTTGAAAAGAACAAATTTGATATTAAAAAATTAGATGCGGTTTCCGGACGAGGCGGTTTGATAAAACCAATTCCGGGCGGAACTTACCACATCGACCAAGCCATGATTGAAGACGCAAGAGCCGGAGTACAAGGACATCATGCTTCAAATTTGGGTTGCGTAATTGCTTACAGTATTGGTTGGGAACTCGGAATCCCGGCATTTATCGTTGATCCGCCGTCCGTAAACGATTTAGAACCGCTTGCAAGAGTATCCGGAAATAAGCATATAGACAGAGCATCACTTTTACACGCCCTTAACATTTTTGCAACAGCAAGAAAATATGCCGATTCCATAAACAAAAAATTTCAAGAACTAAATTTAATCGTTGCACATATGGGAGGCGGAATAACCGTTGCCGCCCTGCGAAGCGGAAAAGCAATAAATGTAAATAACGGACTTGACGAAGGACCTTTTACGCCCGAAAGAAGCGGACAGTTACCACTTTTTCCTTTTATGAAAATGTGCCTTTCCGGAAAATATACAGAAGACGAACTGAAAAAAATGATTGTCGGTAAAGGCGGATTAAATTCATATTTTAATACAAATAAAGCTACCGATGTTGAAAACATGATAAATGCCGGCTCGAAAAAATATAAACACGTTTACGAAGCAATGGCATATCAAATTGCACAAGAAATAGGAGCAAGGGCAACTAATCTGAACGGAAAGGTTGATGCAATAATCCTTACCGGCGGAGTTGCACATTCAAAAATGCTCACCGGTTGGATAAGCGAACGAACAAAATTTATAGCCGATGTTGAAATATTTCCCGGCGAAGCCGAACTTGAAGCCCTTGCCTCAGGAGCATTAAGAGTTTTGAGAAATGAAGAGCCTGCAAAACATTACAAAACAAATATCAAAAAAGTAGGAATACTTTATTGGGATAATCTTGAAGTCTATGTTTCGGCAATTAATATTATTGAAGACGTATTCCGAAAAAATGGTTATGTTTTCCGTAAAGAAGACGAAAATATCAAAATTAAATACATAAATTGTAAGCAAAACGAAGAAAAAGTTATGCCTGCAATAGAAAAATTCAAAGCCGATGAAGTTGATTTAATTTTTGCAATCGGTTCACCTATCAGTCTAAGACTCGGACAGTTACTTAAAAATGATAATATACCTGTTATTTTTACAGGCATATATTCGCCGGCAGTTATCAGCGATTTCAATAAGGAATATAATCTTAATTATTATGCCACCTGCTATGCCGCCGGAACCGATGAACACCTTGATAATACGATATTTAAGATAGACCCCGAAACCGATAAAATCGGTATTATTTACACCCGAGGCGAAGTACAGTCTGAAATTCAATTGGACGAGTTCAGAGATTATTGCGACAGGCGGAAAATAAAAGCTTTTACTTATGATATTCAGGACGATGAAGGGTATAGAGAGGCGAAGAAATATTTTGCCAAAAACAAAATAAAATGGATTTATTTTACGACAAGTACCGTTGTTAATTCCGCAAACAACGAAACTTTGAAAATAATTACCGATAATTTCCGTACAGTTTCCATTCTTGAAGATACTGTTTCGGAAGGCTGTCTTATTGCAAATGTAATTCCTTGGAAAGATGTCTGTAAAGAAGCTGTTGAACTGGCTCTTAAAATTTTCGATAAAGAAGCAATACCCAAACGAGTAATAATTCCGAAAAAAACTAAATCGGTAGCAAATAAAAAAACTGCCGAAAAATTAAATATGCTTGATGAAATTTCAGCTTTCCCCGATGTGAAATTTATTGAATAGTTAAAAACATGATAAATTTTATAGATTATCTTGCAAATTGCAAAAATACAGATTAAGTACCAAAACAAAAGTTTTTACGCATCAATTTTTGTATAACAGTATGATTGCTAATTCTTTATAAGTGCAACTTCATCATATTAAATAGTGGTAGAAGACCTTATTTTTTTCTAAAAATCATAAATAAAATTCTTCCTGTCAAAAAATCAATTTTGTTATGGGTTTTATAGTCTATATTTTTCAGCTTACAATAAAGTCTGATAAGTGGGTACAGAAAGAATAAATAAATTTTCGAGGTACTTTGTTTTTTGTCGATATGCACTTCCGGAGTTCTGAAACCTGTTGAAATTCCGAGATTTGCGTATTGGTCGATAGTTATTGAAGAAAGATGTTGAAGTCCGTCTGTATTATTATGATCGAGCTTCTCGAAAGAATAGTAAAATCCGGAATAAAGAAAACGTATTCTCGATTTGAGCGATAAAATATTCGGAGTCGAAACTGCCAATATTCCTCCTTGTTTCAAAACTCTGTTACATTCTTTCATAAAAACCGTATGGTCGTGGATATGCTCCATAACTTCCACTGCCGTTACAATATCGAAAGAATTATCAGGATACGGTAATGATTTTGTGATGTCTGCAAATTTACATTCAATCTTATCGAAATAAAAAATATCGGGGAATAAATCACAAGCACTTACGTCGAATTTATTATCGTATAATTTTTTTGTGAAAGCACCGTGCCCTGCACCAACTTCGAGGACTCTTGGATTTTCGTATTTTGCTGAAATTTTCTTGAAAAGTTTAAAAAAACTTTTATGAATACCCGGTATTGCTATCGGTTTAACTTCTTTTTCCATAAATTTGATTAATAAGTATCTTTACATAAGTTTTCCGTATTGATATTTGCATAATGATATTATCAATACGATTTTACCTTCATTAAACAGGTCGAAGACCTTAATTTCAGACAAAATTAAAAAAAATAAACATTTATGTAAAATTATTTGTAAGTTGCTGATTCTGTTAATATTACAATCACTTACCAACTCACATCGGAATCCGGAATATAATAGATTACGGTTTCTTTTGTAACTTTCAAATCTTTTACATCGGTAACAATAATTGTAATTTTATTTAAGCCTTCTTTTAATTTTACATTTGCAAAAAGCGGATATTTGCAGTCTGCACTTGACAAAAAATCAGCTTCCAACGAACCTGTTCTTTGCATTGTTCCGTTTACGAAAATTTCTACATTTTTAAGCTCTTCATAGCTTGTAACGCAAATATCTAAGTCTATTTTCGGAGACGATACACTTGAAACAGAATCGGAAGGAAAAACGTAATGCAGGCGAGTTTTTTCTGCACTTTTATATTTCAGTACGGCATAATCCCAGCCGTGGTCGGTGTGATAAGTAGCACCGGCAATTGCCAGCCCGTTGTCCTGACACTCGGTAATTGCATCTGCAAAATCCAAACTTTTACGTTTGAAATCGTTTTTCCACAGCACATTACAATCTTCATCAATTATTTTGAGCCAAAAATTGGAATCCATTAATCTGTCGGCTTTACTGTATCCGGAAACGGCAATTTTACCTTCATAAGTTTTGGTGATACTTGTAGCTTCTTCCCACCTTTCGTATCCGAAAGTTTTTTTTACGATAGAATCTCCGTTTGCAGAAATTTTATAAATCATGGCATCGAAATTCGAAATTGTTTTATGTCGCCGTTTCCCGACCACAAACAAAGTATTGTCCGGCATTTCGAGAACATCGTTTGCCGACTCAATGGCATCTTCTCGTAAAGGCATATCCCACACATCGTTACCATTTTGGTCAAATTTCATTACACGCATTACTTTTTTTTTGAAAATATAAGCGTAACCGACCACCACAAAACCACCGTCCGAAGTTTGCACAACAGCATTAGCAACATCTTCCGAACTTGCTTTAAGCATTTTTGTCCATTGAACATTACCGGTAGCATCAGTCTTGAAAATCCAGATTTCTTTTTCTATAAATTCATTCGATTGAGAATATCCGACGGCAAGAAAACCTCCGTCTTTTGTATGAATAATATCTTTTATTTCTTCATAACCTTCCTCTCCGTATTCCTTCTCCCACAATACGTTACCGCTGAAATCTGTTTTTAAAATCCAACCGTTTGTATTTTGTAATTCTTTATCTTTTGTTATGAAACCTGCAACTATAAAACAAGTATCCGGCACTTCGAGAATTGCATTTGCACCGGAAGAAAAACTATTTTCGTAAGTTCGCCCCCAAATTTCTTTACCGTCCGTACTTAATTTGACAATCCATAAATGAGTTCCTTTTTTTATTACTTTTCCGCCAAGTATTAAATTACCGTCTGAAGCCTCAATAATACATTTTGCTTTATCTTTCCTGTCGCCACCAAAACCCTTTGACCAGTCAAAATCATATTGAGCTTTTAAGTTT
Source organism: Bacteroidales bacterium (assembly GCA_029934265.1). GTDB lineage: Bacteria > Bacteroidota > Bacteroidia > Bacteroidales > JAADGE01 > JAOZMN01. The sequence goes on along the minus strand of JAOZMN010000055.1, from coordinate 1,851 downwards.
CCGGCAAGGAAAATAAAAATTATAATTGCAATATTTAGGATTGTTTTTTCCAAATTATTCAAATTTAAAAAGTAAAATTAGTACATTTGCAATGAAAAACATATTTTTTTTGATTAATGAAGTAAAATTATTTTTTCCGGTTCGGTCTTTTTGCCGGTAATTATCCCTCTTATACCGGACTTTATAAATTAAGTAAAAATATAAAAACAGACAGAAGTCTGTAAATCTTTTAATTTCTTTCTTCTTATGAAAAATCAAAAATACTCAGGTTTTCCTATATGGATGTTGTTTTTATTGACTTGTATGCTCTCTTGGGCTTCTGTACTTGCGGCGGGAATAATGTCCGGACACAAAAAATGGATAAAATTCGGAATTTTATATGCAATACCTTTTGTTTTGGTAGTCATAGCTTTTAGTACCGACGAAGGAGCATTGAAAAGAAGCGAAATCAAATCAAAAATAGAAATTAAAAGTGAGTTTAGTCAAGCCGATGCGAAAAAATTTGCACAAGCAATAAAAATTCAAGTACAAATTGATACTGCAAAAGCTAAATTAAAAGAATTTAAAAAAACAAAAAAAGACGGAACTCTTACCGAATACAACAGACAAAAAAGAGAATTTGAAAAAGAAGTTACAATACTTAAAAATGAACTAAGCAAAGCCATTGATAAAGCCACACCCGAACTTAGAGAACCATGGTATCTTAATCTTATAATAGCTTTGTGGTTTCTTTCGGTTTTGGCGGCTTTTATACACGCATTTACAATAAGAGAAAAATATTGGTCGATATTAAGACAAAAACACAAACTGGAAAACGATAAAATTGTAAATCCCGAAAAATATGAAAAAAAATTAAGCGAAAACGAAAAAATATTAAAACAAGTCCAAGAACTTAAACAAGAAATACTTACAACAATTAAGAAATCCAAAGAACTTGATGCTTATATTGTAGATGACATAAAAACGATGGTCGAAAATTATGCAGGACAAGTTAATAAACTCATAGAACAATCCGAAATACTCGAAAAACAATGTAGAAACGTAAATCCGAAAGAATTATCGGATAAAATTGTCGAACTCGAAGCAAAAATGACAGAAACAACAGATGAAAGCCTGTTAAACGACTATAAAACAACAATTTCAGCAAAAAAGAAACTTCGTGATTCGGAGCAAGAACTTGTAAATTTGCACGAAAAAGTGAAATTAAGAATACAAAATTCGTTCACCGCACTCCGACAGGTGAAATTTGACATAAATAAACTTGAAGGAATGTTCACAAAAACCGATAAAGAACGATTTTTTAATGAATTTCAAAATAAATCGAGCGAACTTTCCGAGTACGTAAAAGCAGTTGACCAAAGTTATAAAGAAAATAGTTTGTAAGTTCGACCCTAAGGGTTTAATTTAACAAAAATCAATAAATCTAAATATCTTATTTCCGGTTATTTACTTCAAACCCTTAGGGTCTGTTTGTCGAGAAATACTTTTTTTACTAAGCCATGAAAATAAAAGAAGATTTACTTCATTTTGTTTGGAAACATAAATTGTTTGAAAAAAACGATTTGAAAACCGTATGCGGAAAAAATATTGAAATTATCAGTACCGGTTTTCATAATAAAGATGCCGGATCGGATTTTTTCAATGCAAAAATAAAAATTGGTGATACGCTTTGGGCGGGAAATATCGAAATTCATGTAAAAAGTTCCGATTGGGAAAAACATAATCATCAAAATGATGAGGCTTATGATAATGTAATTCTGCACGTAGTTTATGAAAATGATAAGCAAATAATTCGCCGAAACGGAGAAATTTTACCGACTTTAGAAATAAAAATAAGCAAAAATATAATCA
>JAOZMN010000369.1 GCA_029934265.1 Bacteroidales bacterium | reverse complement strand
AAGTCGATGAAGTTTTGAAATTTCATAACTTCACAATTTTAAATATTATAAATATAAATAAAATGATAGAAAAATATTTACAACATCAAGCAGAAAGAAATTTGCAAGGTATTCCTGCATTACCTCTTAATTCCGTCCAAACGGAAGAACTTTGTGAGCTTTTACAAAATCCACCGGCAGGTAAAGAAGAATTTTTAATGGAACTTCTTGTTCAAAGAATTTCTCCCGGCGTGGATCCTGCGGCAAAAGTAAAAGCAGAGTTTCTTAATAATATATTAAAAGGTGCTAAATCATCGAAATTTATAAATAAAGAAAAAGCCGTTGAAATTCTCGGTACAATGATGGGCGGTTATAATGTAAATCCTCTTATCGAAGCATTAAAAGATACAGAAATTGCAGATTTTGCAGTAAAAGCACTTTCAAAAATCGTATTGGTATATGATTCTTTTGAAACAGTTGCAGAATTATCAAAGACTAATTCCTTTGCAAAAAAAGTAATGGAATCATGGGCAAACGGCGATTGGTTTCTTTCACAAGAAAAATTACCGGAAACGATTACCGTAAAAGTATTCAAAGTTCCCGGCGAAACAAATACAGACGACCTTTCACCCGCAAGCGATGCTTGGAGTCGTCCGGATATTCCTTTGCATTCACTTTCGATGCTTAAAAGCAGAATGAAGGACGGTTTGCAAGAAATAGCCGATTGGCGTTCGCAAGGACATAAAGTTGCTTATGTCGGCGATGTAGTAGGCACAGGTTCTTCTCGTAAATCTGCCTGTAACAGTGTTTTATGGCACATTGGTGAAGATATTAATGCCGTTCCGAATAAAAGAAGAAAAGGAGTAATACTCGGTGGAGTAATTGCACCTATTTTTTTCAATACAACAGAAGATTCCGGAGGATTGCCGATACAAGTAGATGTTACCAAACTTAATCACGGCGATATAATTATAATTAATACTCAAAAAGGTGAAGTTGCCGATGAGAACGGAAATATTTTATCGAATTTCGACCTTAAACCTGATACTTTGGCTGATGAATATCAAGCCGGAGGACGTATTCCTTTGATTATCGGGAGAGCATTAACCGAAAAAACAAGGGAATTTCTCGGAATGTCAAAACCTGATTTTTTCGCAATAGCAAATAATCCCGTACCAAAAGCCGAACAGGGTTATACTTTGGCTCAAAAAATGGTAGGACAAGCCTGCGGAACAGAAGGAATTTTACCCGGTACAGCGTGCGAACCCGTGATGACAACAGTCGGCTCACAAGATACAACAGGACCGATGACTGCCGATGAACTTACAGAACTTGCTTGTTTGAAATTTCAATCAAAACTTTTCATGCAATCGTTCTGTCATACAGCGGCTTATCCCAAAGAAGCTGATACAAAAATGCACCAAGCATTGCCCAAATTCGTAACCGAAAGAAAAGGCGTGGCATTATATCCCGGCGACGGAGTAATTCACTCTTGGTTGAACAGAATGCTTATTCCCGATACAGTAGGGACAGGTGGAGATTCTCATACACGTTTCCCGCTCGGAATATCGTTTCCGGCAGGTTCAGGGCTTGTTGCTTTTGCCGGAGCATTGGGTTTTATGCCTCTCGATATGCCGGAGTCCGTTCTTGTAAAATTTACAGGAAAACTTAATCCGGGTGTTACTTTGCGTGATGTAGTAAATGCAATTCCACTTTGGGCTATCGACAAAGGTTTGATGACTGTCGAGAAAAAAAACAAAAAAAATATTTTTAACGGCCGTATTCTTGAAATGGAAGGCTTGAACGATATTACAGTTGAACAAGCATTCGAGCTTACAGATGCAGCCGCAGAAAGAAGTGCCGCAGCCGCAACAATTAAACTTTCTGAAGAAAGTATTTCGACATACTTGCGTTCTAATATTGCTCTGTTGGAACACATGATAAAAGACGGATATAAAGATGCCGAAACAATCAGCAACAGAATTGCCGAAATGCAAAATTGGCTTAAAAATCCGGAACTTTTAAGTAGAGATAAAAATGCTGAATACAAAGAAATTATAGAAATAGATTTATCGGAAATAAAAGAACCTATAGTTTGCTGTCCGAACGACCCTGATGATGTAAAATACATTTCGGAAGTTCAAAACACAAAAATAGACGACGTTTTCATCGGTTCTTGTATGACAAATATCGGTCATTTCCGCGCCGCCGCTAAAATTTGGGAGAACAGCAAAAGAAATAAAAACGTAAGAACTTACGTTGTACCTCCGACAAAAATGGATCAAGAAAAATTGAAAGGAGAAGCCGTTTTTGCCAAATTTAATAAAATAGGTGCAAGAATTGAAACCGCAGGTTGCTCGCTTTGTATGGGAAATCAGCTTAGAGTCCCCGATGAAGCTACGGTTTTTTCCACTTCCACTCGAAATTTCGATAACAGAATGGGAGACGGAGCAAATGTTTATCTCGGTTCAGCCGAACTTGCCGCAATGGTCGCCATACTCAACAGAATACCGACACCGGCGGAATATTTCGATATGTACGAAAAATACATCGAAAATAATAAAGAAGATATATATCAATATCTTCAATTTGATAAACAATAAGCTTAGGTTACTGTTTGAAAGGCTGTGCATTCTTATGCTATAGTCTTTCAAACCTGTATTTACAATCCTGTGAAAGTAAAATCATAAATATACAATCGTAAATCTGCAATCATTTATTCGTCCGAAATGAAAATATTAATAACAGGAGCAGCCGGTTTTATAGGTTTTTATACAACAAAAAATTTTATTGAAGCCGGCTATAAAGTTGTAGGAATTGACAATCTAAATAATTATTATGATGTAAATCTTAAATACGGACGATTATCGAAACTCGGTATTGAAAAAGCCGAAATTGAAGATAAAAAATGTGTTTTATCAAAAAAATACAAAAATCTGAGTTTTTATAAATTAAACTTGGAAGACAAAGAAGATATTTTCAAACTTTTCGAACAAGAAAAATTTGATTATGTATGTAATCTTGCCGCACAAGCCGGAGTTAGATACAGTATTTCAAATCCTTATAAATATATAAACAGTAATATTATCGGTTTTTTGAATATACTGGAAGCATGCAGATTTAACCCTGTAAAACATCTTGTATATGCAAGCAGTTCAAGTGTTTATGGATTAAATATAAAAATGCCGTTTTCCACCGAAGATGATGTTTCGCACCCGATAAGTTTGTATGCGGCCAGCAAAAAAAGCAATGAACTGATGGCTCACAGTTACAGTTATCTGTACAATATTCCCACAACAGGCTTACGACTTTTTACCGTGTACGG
>JAOZMN010000368.1 GCA_029934265.1 Bacteroidales bacterium | reverse complement strand
TTTGTCAAAATAAAAATATTATAACCAATTCTTAAAAAGTAACAAGTCTAATATCAAATTCATATCCTTTCAATGCGTAATTTCTGTATGCGGTTACAATAATAACTTTGGGAGGATTTCTTAACGAACTTAAAAAATTAAATCCGGAAATACGAGGCATTTCTACATCAAGAAATATAAGATCGATATTTTCTTTTCTTAGTATTGTTCCGGCATCTAAGGCGTTTTCACACTCTGCGGTAATTTCTATTTGCTCGAAATTTTGCAAATGATTTTTTATTACCTTCCTTGCAAGTGGTTCGTCATCTACGATAATACATTTCTTTTTATTCATTTTTGAGATTTTGTAGGGACGTACAGCATACGTCCGATTAAAATACCGGATTTATTTTTTCTTGTTACGAATAATCAATTCAACCGAAAAATTATTTTTTATTTTATTTATATTAAGCGAATAACTATTTTTATATTGCAATTCAAGACGTTTTTTTATGTTTTCCATACCAATTCCTCCTTTTCTTTTTTCTTTATTAATATCACAATTAACAGTGTTTTTTATATTAAAATGTATTTCAGAGTTTAAAACATTAATATTAATAAAAATATTTCCTTTACCCATATTTTTTGTAAGTCCGTGTTTAAAAGCATTTTCCACAAAAGGCATCAACAATAAAGGTGCTATCATTGTGTTTTCAATATTATCCGATACTTTTATTTCAACATTCACTTGATTTCCGTATCGTATTTTTTGCAAATCGACATAATTCTTAATTGCTTTAATTTCTTTATAAAGAAAAACAATATCATCGTTGCATTCGTATAGCATATAATCAAGCAAACCGGAAAGTCGTAAAACTATATCCGGTGCTTTATCCGATTTTTCTAAAGTCAGGCTATACAGATTATTGAGTGCATTAAACAAAAAATGTGGATTTATTTGATTTTTTAAAAATTTAAGTTCAGCTTCTCGCAACTGCAAAGCAATTTCGAGTTTTTCTTTTTCGAGTTTTTGTTGTCTTTTTTGTCCCGAAAACCATATTTTAAAGAATTTTATGGCAGAACCGAAGCCTAATATAGAAAGTTTAAGTGTAATTGTGGACGCTAAAGTATATTTGGCATATTGTATAAAATTCGGTACTTCATGTCCTTTTGCTATATATTTTGGTGCCGAAAATTCTAAAAAAGGAATATATTGAACAGGCGTGGCTATACATAATATTGCTATAAACAAAACTGTAAGCAATAAGAAAAAACTTACATATTTTTTTTTCAAAAGAAATTTTGGAAACAAATAATAGATAGTAACATATAATGCTAACATATCGGTAGGAGTATAAAAAATCAAATCGACAATAAACATATGCAAAAAATCATCACTTCTTGCTATCGAACTTGCTATATCTACAACAAGGTTCAGCAAAAGCCAAAATAATGCGTGTGAAGCTATACGCTTATAATCTATATTTTTAAATACGTTTTTCAAATTGTTTTTGATTTTTATATCAAATTGTTCGTAAAATAACATTTTCAAAAATACGGCAAAAAAAAATAATTACAAAAATATTATACTAATATCCGAAATAACAGCACAAACTACGGTTTGAATATAACAAACTGCATTTTTGTTGTCAAGTAAGTTGTTGATAAGCAGATGTATTACAGTGGTAGAATAAGTTTATTTCTTAAAAAATAATATCGGAAATTTGCATTAAATATAAATTTAATTTCTTACTTAAAACTTTAAAAATCATGAAATACAAATTTCTAATTATGCTTGCCGTAATATTTTCATATTCAGTTGCAAGTTCGCAAACAGGAAACGCTCCGGAAAATACTTGGACTTCGGTTGATTTTGATTTTCAAACAGAAATAAACGGAACCGATGCCACCGGAGCAAAAACTATAAGTATTGTCGATGAAGATATTGCTTGGCTGACATTTGCCGATTACGGAAACAATATCGGAACGGCACCTACTTATCAAGAAGTAGGACTAACAACAGACGGAGGTCGGTCTTGGAAAATTATACAAGGACCAGGAGACCCGAATTCGCAATATTCAAACATTTGCGGGATTGATGAAAAAACGGTATGGATAGCTGTAAATACCTCACAAGGAGGCTTGTACAGAACAACAGATGCCGGAGCAAACTGGTTTAAAATAGAAAATACTTTTAGTTCTGCTACTTCGCTTTGTAATTTCGTTTATTTTTGGGACGAGAAACACGGATTTGCACAAGGCGACCCGATAAATGCAAACGGAAATGAAGATTTTGAAATGTACAGAACAACAGATGGAGGTACAACGTGGCTTAAAATTCCCGGTCATACGGCAATGAAAAACGAAGGAGGAGTTACCGATTTTTATGATGTTTCGGAAAACGGAACTCTTTATTGGCAAACTACACAAGGACGAATATTTAAAACAACCGATAAGGCTAAAAGTTTTTCAGTTTCGGAAAGCGGACTTGAAAACACATTATACGGACAAGGGCTTAAAGTTTTAGATTCTACAACTGTTATTATTCCGAAATTTAATCCTGTTTCCAAAAAATACACTTATAAAATTACAGAAAATTCCGGTCAAACGTGGAAAGATTGGAAGCCGTACGGAAAAGATGAAACTTTCGGACTTACATATTTCTGTAACATACCCGGCACACATGCCTTAGTTAGTGTTTCTTCTGAATCGACAAGTACAGGAACCACAAAAAATTTTATTTCCTATTGTCTTGACGGTATAAAGGGTGAAGAATGGCACTTATTTTCACAATGGACAGATGAATTTCAGGAAAAAGCAAATGCCGTTTATGTGAATTTCAAAAAAACAAATTCTACTCTTGTCGGTTATGCAAGCTCCTACAATTACGGAGAGGAAGACCCTCGATTAGACGGTATTCTTACATACAAAGGAGATATGCCTTCAATTACTGCTTCGATAAATAATGTTGCAACAGGAAACGTAAGTGTTTTTCCAAACCCTGCTTCCGATTTTATTTATATAATAAACAAAAATAAAATTAAAAGCATATCTATTGCCGATATTCTTGGAAAAAAAGTTAAAAATATTAAACCCGATAAGAAAAATATATCTGTAAATATAAGCGACTTAAATAAAGGAATTTATATTATTTCAGGAGAATTGGAAAATAATACAACTTTTGAAAAGAAAATAATTATTCAATAATGTGAGTGTTTTTATTATCAAAGGTTTTGTGCGACGCAAGACCTTTGATAAATATATAAAAAAACGCTAAGTACATGACAAAAATTGATAAATATTAAATTTAGACTTCATTTTACTATT
>JAOZMN010000367.1 GCA_029934265.1 Bacteroidales bacterium | reverse complement strand
ACATGTATATATACGGCGACCCTCGCTACGACTTGGCAAAATTAAGCCACAGCATAAACGGACTTTACGATTTTATTATCAACGATTTATTTTACTTGGAAATAACCGAAAATAAAATAAATTACAAAATCAATACAAGAAATAAACACTCTCAAATACAAGAAATTTTTATTTCTTATCTGAAAAAATTTAAAATAGACCCTGACCAAATATTAATATTGGAAGCCCTGTTGTTTTTGAGCATGATACCTTTACATAAAGATAATCCGAACCGACAATATGCAATGCTTGCAACCGGAGTAGAGCTAATAAGTAAATTTATAAACTGAAATTTTTAAATTAATGATACAAGAAGAAAATGTAATAGTATTCGATATTGACGGCACATTATGCGAAAGTGTTCCGAAAGGGAAATCGTATTTGGAGGCTGAACCCAAAAAAGAAATGATTAAAAAATTGCTTCAATACAAAGAAAAAGGTTTTTATATAATACTTCACACAAGTCGGCAAATGCGAACTCATAAAGGAAACATAGGAAGGATTAACGCCGATACTGCAAAAACTTTATTTTTGTGGTTGGATAAAAATGAAATTCCTTACGATGAAATTCATTTCGGAAAACCTTGGTGCGGAAGAAACGGTTTTTATGTCGATGACAAAACAGTAAGACCAAAAGAATTTAGAGAATTTTCTCACAATCAAATACTTGAATTGTTAGAAAAAGATAAGTAAGGTCTTCTATCTCGTATGTTTGTAAAATAAGCATGAGGCCGGTCTAAAAAGTATATCTCTTCGCAATCAGACCCTTAGGGTTTTAAGTAACAATCTGTAAATCAAACATTTAGACTTGTTGAATTTTGTTAAATCAAACCCTAAGGGTCTTTTTATACCGAACTCAAGCTTATTATAGTAAAAACTTTTGTAAGAGTATTTAAACCTTTTAAAAAATGAAAATAATAATTACAATGGCAGGACTCGGAAGCCGATTTAAAGAAGTTGGTATAAATATTCCGAAATATAAAATAATTGCAAAAGAAAAAACATTATTTGAATGGGCATTAATATCTTTAAAAGATTTTTTCGACCAAGAATTTATTTTTGTAAGCAGAAATAAAATTCACGATGAAGTTTTTTTATCAGAAACTTGCAAAAAAACAGGTATTTTAAATTTTAAATTCGTAGTTTTAAACCAAGAAACGGACGGGCAAGCCACAACAGCACTTTTTGCCGATAAACATATTGCCGATAATGACCCGATAGCAATTTATAACATAGATACTTACGTTAAACCGTTTTCGATAAAAAAATCACAAATAAAAAATAAGTATTCAGGATTTATTCCGGTAATTGAAGCGAGCGGAGGCAAGTGGAGTTTTGTAAAAACGGATAAAAATAATTTTGCCGTCGATGTTGCCGAAAAAAAAGAAATTTCTAACTTAGCGACCGTCGGTTTTTATTATTTCGATAAATGGAAAACATATAAAAACACTTACAATTATATGCTTGAAAAAATAAAATCGGAAAATAAAGAAGTTTATATTGCTCCCATGTACAAGCATCTTATAGAACAAGGTAAAAAAATATATGTTCAACTTATAGATAAAAATAATGTCAAAATAATGGGAACGCCGGAAGAACTTAAAGAATTTAACAAAAATTAATAATGAATAACAAAGGACTTGAATATACGGACAATAAATTAATGGAACTTTGCCGTAAAAATATTGATGCAGATGCAATTATTTCCGGATTAAAAACAAAAAAAACAAAAACGGCAATTTTCGGAACAGGCGAATTTGAAATAATATTTCCGGATAAATTATCGGAATTAGGCAGTAATAACAATTTATATATTCTTGACAAAAATTATTCGGGGAAACTAAATAAAATAAATTCGGATAAATTAAATAAAGACTTTGAACTTATTTATCTCGGAATAAAAATCGGCGGAGTTAAAGAACTCGATATATTCAAAAAAAATCCGAAATTACTTGAAAATATTTCAAATTTTTCTTATCCCCTGCAAGATAATTTTACAAAGCAAATAATAAAATCGACTCCGGAGTTAATAAATCCGTATTTTTCAGAAAACAGAAAAATAAAACACTCCTTAATTATTCTTTCCGGAATGAATAATGCCGGCAGTTTACGTGAGATGCTTAAATCGTTTAAAAAATATACAAAACCGGAATCTGATACAGAAATAATAGTTGTAATAAACGGTTCGGACGACGGAAGTATTAAATTGCCCGGCGAAATACTCGAAACGGAATATAATCTTACAATAATAAATACACCCGAAAATTTGGGAATATCCGGAGGATACAACAAAGGCATAAATATTGCAAAAGGCAGTTATATAACTCTTATGCAAGATGATATAACATTCAGCAAGCATACATGGAAATACGAACTGGAATTTTATTTGGATAATTATCCGAAAATAGGATTACTTGGTGGTTTCAGAGGAGGATATTATTTTAAAAACAACAAAGCCCTTGCCAATGATAAATTTGCATCACCTTATATTGGAAGAGGGTCGCAACTTCTGGGCAGATGCAAGTGGAAATTATTACAAAATTATCTTGTTAAAGTTGATTCGGTAAATTGTATGCTGGTTATGTTTCGGAAAGAACTTGGTTTTTACGAAGAACATCTTTTACCGAACGGAATTGAAGACATCGAATTTGCTTTCAGAGCAAGAAAAAACGGTTACGACGTATATGTTACCGATGTTGGTATAGCTCACGGCGAACTTTTAAGCACAACGAGAGAAGAAACAAAATTTGATATGCTCAAAAAAGTTGCAATCAAAAAAATTACAGGCAAAACTGCAGGGCAGAATTTGCAAACGCTATCAAAACGATTAAGCAGAGCATATCATTTTCATTATTTCAGAGAGAATTATTTTGATATGCTTAGAGAATTGCCCGAAGGAATCTCTCCGGATAAAATTACTCTTGATGAAATTGCAGAAAAAGAACATAAAATAAAACGAAAAATTTTATAAACCTTTGAAATTTAAGAATTACTATATTATTCTCGGAGTAAAGAAAGACGCTACCAACGATGAAATTAAAAAATCGTACAGGCGACTTGCTAAACTTTGGCACCCTGATTTGAACCCGAACAATAAAGTTGCCGAAGAAAAATTCAAAGCAATAGCCGAAGCCTACGATGTGCTTACAGATTCCGTGAAACGCAGAAAATTCGATGATTTTATAAATTACGGAAATCAAAACAGATACGCAAATACTTATAAAAACAGGAATACAAATAGTTATCAAACAAAACAAACCGGCAAAGAATATT
>JAOZMN010000366.1 GCA_029934265.1 Bacteroidales bacterium | reverse complement strand
AACCGGAATGATAATTTGCCTGTGTATAATTGACTATTTTTGATTGTAGATTTATGATTTTGCTTTCGCCTGATTAATAAGGTTTTTATAAAAAAGCACGAGTGCTTATTTATTTGTTATTGATTTCAAATACGCATCGGCTTTACCGAAATCCGGTATTCCGAAGCCGAAATTTCCGTCCGGTTTTTCGTACCGGTCGCCTGATTTTCTAATAGCATTAATAATTTCCATATTTGTAAAAGTCGGGTTTGCTTGCCACAGACAGGCCGCTGCTCCGGCAATAATCGGTCCCGAAAAAGACGTTCCGCTTGCGGTGCTTATTTTGCCGTCGTTTCCTTGTACTACCGACCACATACCCATTGCTACGGCATCGGGTTTTACTCTTTTGTCATAGGTCGGGCCTCGTGAACTGAAATATGCAAGATTTCGATTTTTATTGGCGGCACCGACTGTCAAAACGCTGTCTGCATCTGCGGGAGCGGTAATATATTTCCAAGCTGAAAAACCGTCGTTCCCCGCACTTGTAACCACCAAAATTCCTTTTGCCGATGCAATATCCGCCGCTATTGAAATAGGTGCAGTATCGCCGTCCATATCTTTGTATGTGTGATTATTGGATTTATAGTCGAAATCATTGTAACCAAGTGAAGTATGTATAATATCACAACCCAAACTATCAGCAAATTCGGCTCCGGCTATCCAAAAATATTCTTCTATTAAATGTTCCGAAGCGGCTTCTTCTGTTCTTATAAGCCAAAAATTTGCTTTCGGGGCTGTCCCTACAAGTTCACCGGGAATATTACCTCCCATTGTTGATAAAACCATCATTCCGTGACTGTCGTTTGCGTAAACTTCATCGTCTTTACTTACAAAATCTCTGATGCCGAGTATTTGTTTGTTGGCAAATAAGCTGTCGAAAGCCGGTAGTTTATCAGCTCTTTTAAAACCGGCATCAAGAACTGCAATTTGCATACCTTCACCCATATAGCCCATATTATGAAGGTAATTTATATTTATCATTTTTGCTTGCGTACTGCTTGTTCCGTAATTGAGAGTATCTTTTTCAAAAACTTTAAGACTATCAAATTTCGGAGCGATATAGCTTGTATCACCGGTTGTACTTTGCTTTTTATACATTGTCGGTTCTTTTATTACAAAATTTAATTTTTTTACTTTTTTCAGTAACTTTTTATTTGATGTTTTTATAACGGCAAGGTTAAACCATTTAGATGTCATATATACTTCGAGACCAAGTTTTTCTAATTTGTCAATATAATTTTTATTTACCGGCAAATCTTGTTCTGTTATGGCAATATTAAATTTTTTACGATGTTCAATGGCTCTTGTCGATAAAAATTCTTCCGGTTTCTCGATGGAATATTCATTGTTTGCTTTATCTTTAAAATATACAAGATAGGTATCAGGAGCTATTTGTGCGTTTGAAATTGCTGCATAAAAAACTGAAAGCAATATTAAGATAGTATTTTTCATAGAGGTTTATTATTTAAAGTTGATAAAATGTTGTTCTTATTTTTTAGCAAATCTAATAAAAATATATCTTTGCAGAAAACAAAATTTTAATAAGTTTTAAAATAAGTCTTTATGAAAAAAAATTACACCTTATTATTAGTGTCGGTTTTACTGGTGATTTTAAGTATTTCATGCACCGAAGGAACGAAGAAAGAAGATAAAAAAACGGATAAATTTGCAACAATGTCCGGTGAATTATCCGGCGATACAATAAAAAAGTCCGGAGAAATCGGTGAAAAAGTTTCAAAACCGGTAATTAAAAAAGATACTATTACCGTTATCGGTGTCGGAGATATGATGCTTGGAACTCACTATCCGAAATCGCCTAATTATTTACCCCCGAACAATGATTATAATTCTTTACTTGCTCCGGTTGTCGATGTTTTGAGAGATGCAGATATTACTTTTGGAAATTGCGAAGGTACTTTTTCCGATGATATTTCAACTGCCAAAGCGTGCAACGACCCACGTTGGTGTTATCGTTTTTGTATGCCGGAAGATTATGTAAACGGCTTTGTGAATGCAGGTTTTGATGTAGTAAGTATCGGAAATAATCACATGGGCGATTTAGGGAATTATGGAAGAAAAAGAACGCAGAAGGTGCTTAAAGATGCCGGAATACATTATGCCGGGCTTGTAGGCTGTCCGAAAGATACTTTTACTGTTAATGGTGTGAAATACGGTTTTTGTGCGTTTGCACCAAATGAAGGAACTTGTCAAATTACCGATTATAAATTTCTTACAAAAACAGTTAAAGAACTTAAAAGCGAATGCCAAATTGTAATTGTTTCATTTCACGGTGGTGCGGAAGGCAGTAAACATGAACACGTTACGAAAAATTATGAACATTTTTTGGGACAAAACAGAGGTAACGTTTATGAATTTGCACATACTGCCGTTGATGCCGGAGCGGATATTGTTTTCGGACAAGGTCCGCACGTAACAAGGGCAATTGAAATGTATAAAGGCAGATTTATAGCTTACAGCTTGGGGAATTTTTGTACTTACAGACGCTTTAACATTAAGGGAGTCAGTGGTCTCGCTCCCATAGTTAAGGTGTTTGTTAATGAAAAAGGTGAATTTTTGAAAGGAGAAATAACTCCGATTTATCAGGATAAATTTAAAGGTACAAAACTTGATACTCAAAAAAGAATTATAAAAAGAATGCAAGAACTTGTTGCACAAGATTTTCCGGATTCAAAACTTGAAATTAAATCGGACGGAGAAATTGTGATTAAATAGCAGGTGATTGACTATTTTTGATTGTAGATTTATGATTTCAGACATCGTCTGTTTTAACCTGCCTGCCTTTCACTACGAAAGTTTATGAATAATGCAGGTTAATATTTTTGAGACTGTATTAAAGGTATTTTTATATAAAACTTTGAACTTCAAAATATATGATTGAAATTAAAAACGAAATACAAAACTTGCGTAAAGAATTACGGCGACATAATCATAATTATTATGTTCTGAATAAACCGGGAATAAGTGATTATGATTTTGATATTCTTCTGAAAAAACTTCAAAAATTAGAAGAAGAAAATCCTCAATTCGATGACCCTAACTCTCCGACAAAAAGGGTAGGAGACGATAGAAATATCGAGTTCAAACAAGTGAAGCATAAATATCCTATGCTTTCGCTCGGCAATACTTATAATATTGAAGAACTAAGAGAGTTTGATGCTCGTATAAAAAAACTTACCGACCAAAAATATAAATACGTTTGCGAACTCAAATATGACGGAACTGCAATCAGTTTGACTTACAAAAACGGAAAATTTGTGCAAGT
>JAOZMN010000365.1 GCA_029934265.1 Bacteroidales bacterium | reverse complement strand
AGTTGCAGGTACATTAAAACTCGACCAAGCTCAATATCGTGAACTTGAAGCATTTTCAAAATTCGGTTCCGACCTTGATGCCGCTACAATGGCAGTGCTTGCAAAAGGTTCTCGAAACGTGGAAATACTAAAACAAGGACAATACAGTCCATTTAGAGTGGAAGAACAAGTCGCTATTATTTATTGCGGTTCTAAAGGACTTCTTACAAGCGTTCCTGTTGATAAAGTTAAAGAATTTGAAAGAGAATTTATCGACTACTTAAAAGCAAAACATAAAGATACTTTGGACACTCTTGCTTCCGGTAAACTTACCGACGAAGTTGAAAAAACTTTAAGAGAAGTTACAAAAGAAATAGCGGCAGGATTCGTAAAATAATTAACAATTTACAATGAACAAATAACAATTTTTATTTAATTGTTTATTGATAATGTAAAAAATGGCAAATTTAAAAGAAATAAGAAGCAGAATTACTTCCGTAAAATCGACAAGGCAAATTACAAGTGCCATGAAAATGGTTGCGGCTTCTAAATTGAGAAAAGCACAAGATGCAGTAACACGTTTGCGACCTTATGCCAATAAAATGCACGAAATATTAGAACATATAAGTGCTGCCGGCGACGTTTCGGATACAAATGTATTTACTCATGTACGAGAAACAAAAAAAGTATTGCTGATAATTGTTACTTCCAATAAAGGTTTATGCGGAGCATTTAATGCGAATGTCGTAAAGAAAGGAATAAGCTTAATTGTCGGAGAGTTTAGCGCGCAGTATAAATCGGGTAATCTCGAAATATTGACTATCGGGAAAAAAGCCGAAGACATTTTAAAAGCAAAAGGCTATAAAGTAGCCCGAAACGATAATGATTTGTACAATTCTCTAACTTTCGAGAACGCAAGAGAAGTCGCAAACAGGCTTATGAGTGAATATTCCGAAGGTAAATATGATAAAATTATGTTAATATACAACAGATTTAAAAATGCGGCTACGCAAGATTTAACTGTTGAACAATTCTTGCCGATAGAGCAATCCGAAGGAAATAAAAAAATAAAACACGATTATATTTTTGAACCTTCGCAAGAAGAAATTGTTAATTCTTTGATTCCTGATTCTTTAAGAACACAACTATTCAGTGCAGTAATCGACTCAAACGCTGCCGAACACGGAGCAAGAATGACCGCAATGCACCAAGCAACTGATAATGCTTCTGATTTAATTAAAGACCTTACGCTAACTTACAATAAAGCACGACAAGCATCAATTACAAATGAAATTCTTGAAATTGTAGCGGGAGCAAATGCTCTGAACGGGTAGGTTTTGTAAAAATATCTCGAAAATAAAAAAAGAACAATTAATAATTGGTATGTTTCAGAAGTGTAAAGTTTAAGGCATTTTGAAATTTTAAAACCGGAGTTTACCGGCTGTAAATGAGGATTTTAAAACTTTCAAAATAACGCAGAAATTTGCACTTATGAAACATGCCTAATAATTGTTCTTTTTTTATTTTGATATGTTTAGCTCTAAAAGTCCTTCCGGTAATTTCATATTTAAGTGTTTTTTTTGTTCGTTTACACTTTCAATAAGGTTTTCATTTAGAGGAATTGTGAGAGTTTTATTGTTCGGAGTCAGAATTTCGATAAGTGGATTGGAGGGAATATTTATTAAATTTAAGAAAGTCCCGATTTCTGTACCTTTATTAAAAATTTTATAGTTTTCTAATCCTTGTTGTTTCTCTTTTTCAGCGATAGTTGTTTTGATATTTTCTGACAACACATTTCTTTTTACAATATTTTCGGCATCGTACTCATTGTCAATATCTGAAAATTTCACGATATAAGCATCGGGTTTTATTTGCTTTATAGTGGAAATAAAAAACGGAACAGGTAATTTATCTATTTCGATAAATACAAGTTCCGTCTTGGGTATCTCAAAAATGTCGGGTTCGAGTACTATAATTACCTCTCCTTTGTATCCGCTTATTTTGCTTATTTTTCCTATAAGCGTAAATTTAAGTTGTGAAATTGGAGTCATAACTTCGCTCAAACAATTATTCTCTATTTTTCTTCTTTTTTAACTTCGGCTTTGGTCTCTTCCAAAACTTTTTCTTTTACCTCTTCTTTTACTTCTTCCAAAATTTCTTCTTTCACTTCATCGGCAACTTCTTCAGAGGTTTCAACAACTTGCTCTGCTTCTATTGATTTTGCGAGTTTTTTTGCAATAGCTTCCGCACGAGCATTATTAATTTCAACTTCCGCAGCAAGCATTTTTTCTACTTGTTTTTTGTCAGCTTCTTCTTTTGAAACTTTTACTGCATCAATTTTTGCTTCTTTTGCAGTAATCCAAGTTTGAAATTTTTCTTCTGATTGTTCTTCGGTAATTGCTCCTTTGGCAACTCCTTTAAGAAGGTGTTTTTTGTACATTACTCCTTTGTACGACAGGATTGAACGGCAGGTGTCAGTGGGCTGTGCTCCGGCATTCAACCACATAAGAGCCTTGTCAATGTCAAGGTCAATAGTGGCAGGAGCGGTATTCGGATTGTATGAACCAATACGTTCGATATACCTACCGTCTCGCGGTGCCCTGCTGTCTGCTGCAACGATGTAGTAGAACGGTGCTCTTTTTCGACCGTGTCTTGCTAATCTAAGTTTTACAGGCATAATATTATTTTATGTTATTTAATTAAAAAATTCCTGCAAAGTTATATTTTTAATTTGTCTAATTCAAATTATTATTGAAAAAAGAAAAATTAAATTAAAATTTTATGGATTTTTATAATTTTTGCTATCAAAAAACTTTTTTAATCTGCATTATTCATAAACTTTCGTAGTGAAAGGCTGAAATGTGCGTCCTGTTTGGCTACCGCAGATTTTTGCTTTTGAAAAAATAGTGAACTATTTTGAAAAATCAAAAATCGAGGACAGCCAAACAGGACGTGCAGTTCAGCATTGTAATAGAAATGTTTGTGAATAATGCAGGTTAAGAGGAGCTGAATTTGTATCCGGCATCTGTTCAATCAAAATCAAATACAAGCATATCTTTATCTTTAATTTTTTCTTTCGGCTTATTCTTTTCTTCAATTTTTATCTTATTGTATTTTCGTTGATTAACCACCGCCATATTGCTTATTCTGTGATATTTAAAATTATTGTCGAATATTCCTTTTACTTTAATTTTTTCTTGATATAACGGCGTTCTGCCTTCCGTAACAACGCTTACGGTTTTTCCCGTTTTATTTTTCAAAGTATATATTTTTATGTCGTCAAGTTCGAGCGAGCTGACAACAATTCCCCTTACGGTAACTACTTTATTTTGAAATTTATCGGG
>JAOZMN010000364.1 GCA_029934265.1 Bacteroidales bacterium | reverse complement strand
GGTCGATAATTTTATAGATGTGTGGCTTCGATACGCAAATTTTTCTTATTCCGTTAGAAATATTATAAGTTCCGGATTATCTGAAATTATCGGTACCGACCGCTCGGAAATTAAATTTCAGGTAAGAATTAAATTGTAAGGTCTTCGAATATATTTAATGTTGCTTACGCATTCGTGTGATTATTATAATCAACAAGTTGTTCACAAGTAAATGTGTAAAAAAATAAGTGTTGGTATTTTTATTATATGAAAACTACCGTCTTTTTTTCTTGGTAACATTTCCGAGTTTGAATTTATAATTTGCATCGAAAATACCTTTTGAGATATTTGTTAATTTCTTTTTAAGAAGTCTTTTTCGTAAAACGGACAAGTGGTCGGTAAAAAGTATTCCCTCTAAATGGTCGTATTCATGTTGAATAATTCTTGCAACTATTCCTTCGTAAGTCTCTTCATGTGAATTAAAATTTTCGTCTTGATAGCGAATTAAAATTTTATCCTCTCTGTCCACTTCCTCACGCAGTCCGGGAATGCTCAAACAGCCTTCGTCGTAGGTCATAATATCCCCCGAACGCTCTATGATGTGTGCGTTTATAAAAGTCTTTTTTATAAGAGGTATTTCTTCTTTTTCATCTTCGTCTTCATCGTCTTGCATCGGTTCGGTATCTATGGTAAAAAGTCGTATTGAAAAACCGATTTGAGGAGCCGCCAAACCCACGCCCGATGAACTGTCCATTGATTCAAGCATATCACTGATAAGTTGTTCTAATTCAGGATAATCTTTGTCTATGTCTTTTGCAGTTTTTCGCAAAACAGGCGAACCGATTATATGTATAGGGTGTATCATTTTTGATATTTATTTTAAAGCACAAAAGTATAAATTATTTTTAAACATTATCAGTAAAACTTTAAATATAAAATTATACCTTTATTATTCATTGAAAAGTTAAAGTTTGTTTATCCGCATCAAATTCAGCTTCTGCCCCGTAAGGAAAAACAGCTTGACTTTTAATATGTCCGAAGCTGAAACCATACATACAGGGAATTTTTAAATCTTTGAATTTTTGTAATAATATTTCTTTTAATGAAAATGAATTTTCTGTATTTGTTTCTTTGTAGTCTAAGTCGCAACCTTTAAATACGCCGAGAATAACAGCTTTAAGTTTATTGAATTTTCCCGCAAGTTTGAGTTGAGTCAGCATTTTGTCTATGCGATACGGATATTCACCAACTTCTTCGATGTAAATAATTTTATCCGTCCAGTCAATATCGTATTTCGTGCCAAGCATCGAAACCATTAAAGATAAATTTCCGCCGAGTGCGATACCTTTTGCTTTTCCGCCGGATATTGTATAAATGTCATTATCGGTAGCATCGTAGTCGTATTTATCTTTGTCGGAAATAAAAGTTGTCGGAGTTTTTATTTCCGAAATAATACTCGGAAAATATTTTTTAGTATAATTATTAAAAACCGAACTTGCCACTACTCCGTGAAATCCTATTAATCCGGAAAATTTGTAAAAAGCCTGTAAAAGTCCGGTAATATCGCTGAAACCGATAAAAACTTTCGGATTTTTCCGTATTAAATCGTAATCCAATAAATCTAAAATTCGTGCAACTCCATAACCGCCTCTTATACAAAAAATTCCGTCAACGGATTTGTTCGTAAACATTTTCATTAAATCTTCTGCTCGCTCTTTGTCGTTTCCTGCCAAATATCCCGAACGATTAAATATTGTATCGGTATGAAATGTTTTAAATCCCATATTTTCAACATTCTTTACGGCAAAAGAAAATTGTTTTTCGGTAATAAAACCGGACGGAGTTACAAGTCCTATTTTTGAAGCTTTTTTTAATGGGGAGGGTTTTATTGTTTTTTTCATAATAAGGCTTAAATTTTGAATTTCAGTTACTTTAAAATCAAAAAGCTCAACATAATTGTCGAGCTTTTTGAATAAATATTTTGAATAAATCTCTACTATCCGTGTAATTGAGCTTGCAGATAATATACACCCGCACCTGCAAGGTATCCTATAAGAGCAAGGAAGCTGATTTTTTTGAAATACCAAATAAAATCTATTTTTTCCATTCCCATAGCGGCAACACCTGCGGCTGAACCGATAATAAGAATACTTCCTCCTGTTCCTGCACAATATGCCAGAAATTCCCAGAATTTACCATCTACAACTAAATCGGCTTCAAAACCGGTGGCTCCTACTGATGCTATATCATACATTCCCATTGCTCCGGCAACAAGCGGTACATTATCCACAATAGAAGAAAGTACACCGATTGCCATATTTATAAGGTACATATTTTTCAGATTATCTTTCAAGAAATCCGCAAGAAGAGCAAGGTGTCCTGCCGATTGAAGTGCAGAAACTGCCGATAAAATACCAAGAAAGAAAAATACGGTGGGGACATCTACTTTTGACAATATTTTTACAACTTCTAATTTTTTAAGTCCTTCTCCGGCTTTTTCAGTATTTTCTCCTGCATGACTTGCAACAAGTTTTTTGCTGTTATGCCATCTGTGCATAATTTCGGTAATTAACCACATATTTCCCAAT
Organism: Bacteroidales bacterium; assembly: GCA_029934265.1. Taxonomy (GTDB): domain Bacteria; phylum Bacteroidota; class Bacteroidia; order Bacteroidales; family JAADGE01; genus JAOZMN01. The sequence continues at coordinate 763 of JAOZMN010000364.1, read as the reverse complement.
CCGAGCAACATTCCTAAGTAAGGCGGTAAGTGTGTAACCGTTTTAAAAACAGGTACAAATAATAAAGAAGCAACTCCGAGTATTAATACAAAAGTTTGTTGCTTGTTTGAAATTAGTTGTTTTTCGTTACCGTCTGTTTTAGGTCGTTCAATTTCACCTTTCATAGAAAATGAAACAACAATAAGAGGTACTACCATTGTTACTAAACTTGGAAGAAATACCATTAAAATAATGTTTCCGGCAGTTACCTGTCCGCCAATCCAAAGCATAATTGTGGTAACATCACCAATCGGCGACCATGCACCACCGGCATTTGCGGCAAGTACAACCATACTGGCAAAAAACCAACGTGTTTTTTTATCGTCTATAAGTTTTCGCAGAAGTGCTACAAGTACAATAGTAGTAGTTAAGTTATCCAAAGCAGCTGACATGAAAAAAGTCAAGAAACTTAGTATCCAAAGAAGTTTTACTTTGTTTGTGGTTTTAATTTTATCGGTAACAACTTTAAAACCTTGATGTTGGTCAACTATTTCAACAATAGTCATGGCTCCGAGAAGGAAGAATAAAATTTCAGCAATTTCGGCAAGATGGTGTAACAATTCGTGATGAGCAATGTATTGTATCAATTTTTGAGCCACCGGAACTTCTTCAACTCCGTTGCTCAGGCAATACCTTGTTGCATACTCTTTAAATTCTACCGAATTGTAAAAATGACTTAAATTTTCATGAACTGCTCCAACAATATTGCCGTCGGAAAGAATAG
>JAOZMN010000363.1 GCA_029934265.1 Bacteroidales bacterium | reverse complement strand
TTTTTTTGATTTTTTGTAATTCTTGCCATTTTTTTTATTTATTGAAGATTTAAAACTTAACTGGGAAAATCACCTTTAACAGTAATTCCCATACTTCTTGCGGTTCCCGCAACCATTTTCATTGCCGATTCAACTTTGAAAGCATTAAGGTCTTGCATTTTATCCTCTGCGATTTCCCTTATTTGTTCCCAAGTTACAGATGCTACTTTATTTCTATTAGGTTCCGCAGAACCCGACTTTATTTTTGTAGCTTCAAGCAATTGAACAGCAGCCGGAGAAGTTTTTGTAACAAAGTCAAATGATTTATCTCCGTAAACATAAATCTCAACAGGAATTATTTTCCCCGCTTTACTTTGCGTTCTTGCGTTAAATTGTTTACAAAAATCCATGATATTCACACCTGCCGCACCAAGTGCCGGTCCTACCGGAGGTGACGGATTAGCGGCTCCTCCCGGAATTTGTAATTTAACGACTTTACTTACTTCTTTAGCCATTTTATTATTGTATATATGTTTATGAAATGTTGTGAGTTGGAAGCATCACAATTTCGTAACAGCCTAATTATTAAAATATAGTTCAATATTCCGAACTACTCTTTTACGACTTGCATAAAACCAAGTTCTATCGGTGTTTTTCTTCCGAAAATTTTTACCATAACTTGCAACTTCTTCTTTTCGTTGTTTACTTCTTCTATAACTCCACTGAAATTATTAAACGGTCCGTCAACTACTTTTACAAGTTCTCCTACAAAATATGGTACAATATTTGTTTCTTCTTTTTCAGAAAGTTCATCTACTTTACCGAGTATTTTATTTACCTCTTTTTGCCTCATTGGCATTGGGTCGCCTCCCTTTTTTGCTCCAAGAAAACCAATTACGTTAGGAGTTGCTTTTATTATGTGAGGAATTTCCCCCACAAGAGCAGCTTCTATCAATACATATCCGGGAAAATAATTACGTTCTTTACTTATTTTTTTACCGTTTCTTATAATATAAACCTTTTCAGTAGGTATAAGCACTTGCTCTATATAGTCTTTTAACTTTAATCTGCTTATCTCATTCTCGATATATTCTTTTACTTTTTTTTCTTTCCCGCCTACAGCTCTGACTACATACCACTTTTTTTCACGAACTTGTTCATCTTTTGACTCACTATTCTTCAAATCACTCATAGAAATTCCGTTTCAAAATTAAACACTTAAAGTTGTTTTAAGGTCTTCGACCTGTTTAATGGGGGCAAAGCCGTATATACGAATTATCAAACTATTACACAAAAGTCAACACAAAAAACAACAAAAGTTGATATGAAAAAACTTTTATAAAAGCTACGTTTATCTTTGTAAAAAATATAAATAAACGACCCAAGGTCCGAAAAAGACGCTTGTAGGTATTACTTAATAACCACCCAACAACTTATAAACTATTTTCATTATATAACTGAAAAAAGAGTCCATTAAGTAGATGACAATAGATATTATCATTGACGCTGTCATGACAACAATTGCACTGTTTTGCAGGTCGTTCCATGAGGGCCATGTAACTTTATTGACCAATTCGTTATAAGCGTCTTGCAAATATAGTTTTATTTTCATTTTATAAATTTTGCACGGGAGGAGAGATTCGAACTCCCAACCTGCGGTTTTGGAGACCGCTGCTCTGCCAATTGAGCCACACCCGTATCATTTTTACATAAATAAAGATACGGCAAGTACATAAAAGTACTGCCGAATCTTTTATTTATACCGTCTTTTATTTAATCAACTATTTCTGTTACCTGTCCTGCTCCTACCGTACGACCGCCTTCTCTGATTGCAAATCTTAAACCTACAGTCATTGCAACCGGAGTGATAAGCTCTACAATAACTGAAACATTATCGCCCGGCATTACCATTTCAACTCCTTCTTGAAGCATAATTTCACCTGTTACGTCAAGAGTTCTTAAATAAAATTGTGGTCTGTATTTGTTATGAAACGGAGTATGTCGTCCTCCCTCTTCTTTTTTCAACACATAAACCTCAGCTTTAAACTTTTTATGAGGAGTTACACTATCAGGTTTACAAATAACCATTCCTCTTTTTATTTTATCTTTATCTACACCTCTAAGCAAAAGACCTACATTATCTCCGGCTTGTCCGTCGTCAAGTATTTTTCTGAACATTTCAACTCCGGTAACAACCGATTTCATTTTCTCGGCACCAAGTCCGATAATATGTACAGGGTCTCCTGTATGTATCAATCCTGTTTCAATTCTTCCTGTTGCAACAGTTCCTCTACCTGTAATAGAGAATACATCTTCAACCGGCATTAAGAAATCTTTATCAACATCTCTTTTAGGTATCGGAATCCAGCTGTCCACTGCGTCCATAAGTTCCATTACCTTATCTTCCCATTCGGGTTCACCATTAAGTGCCCCAAGTGCCGACCCCATAATTACGGGAGTATCATCTCCTTCGAATTGATAGAAATCAAGAAGTTCTCTAATTTCCATTTCTACGAGTTCGAGTAATTCTTCGTCATCAACCATATCAACCTTGTTGATAAAAACGACAAGTTTCGGTACGTTTACTTGACGTGCCAAAAGAATATGCTCTCTTGTTTGAGGCATCGGTCCGTCTGTTCCTGCAACTACAATAATCGCACCGTCCATTTGAGCAGCACCGGTTACCATATTCTTAACATAATCGGCGTGTCCCGGACAATCAACGTGAGCATAATGTCTTTTTTCGGTAGAATACTCAACGTGAGCAGTATTTATAGTTATACCTCTTTCTTTTTCTTCCGGAGCATTATCAATTGAATCAAAATCTTTAATTTCACAAAGTCCTTTTTTTGAAAGAACGTTTGTTATTGCTGAAGTCAATGTTGTTTTTCCGTGGTCAACGTGTCCGATTGTTCCAATATTTAAGTGCGGTTTCGACCTGTCAAATTTTTCTTTAGCCATGATTTAGTAAGTTTTATGTAATGGATTTAATAATAATTTAATTTAAAAACTCGGAAGGTGAGCCGATGATGAGATTTGAACTCATGACCTCTTCCTTACCAAGGAAACGCTCTACCCCTGAGCTACATCGGCAAAAAGGGAAGAGCGGGAGACGAGACTCGAACTCGCGACCTAAAGCTTGGAAGGCTTTCGCTCTACCAACTGAGCTACTCCCGCAATAATCTTATCTGTGGGGAGAGGAGGATTCGAACCTCCGAAGTCTGAGACAACAGATTTACAGTCTGCCCCGTTTGGCCACTTCGGTATCTCCCCATGAGATAAAAATTTCCTGTATATTTAAAAAGAGCCGATAGACGGATTCGAACCGCCGACCGGCTGATTACAAATCAGCTGCTCTG
>JAOZMN010000362.1 GCA_029934265.1 Bacteroidales bacterium | reverse complement strand
TCGTTTATTTTTTGTTTTGATGTATTAAAATATTCTCTCCATTCGTTGTTTTCTGTTCCCAAATTTATTTTTACTTTTTTCTTTCGCAATTCTTTTTTAAACTCTTCGTATTCCAAATTTTGAAAGTTCTGTAATTTTGTGTTTAATTTTTCAATGCTTTTTTCTTCTTGCAGAGTATTTAAAAAGTTATTTTGTTCGGTTTGTAGTTCTTTATTAAGAGACAGCATTTTATCCGCTTTTTCTATAAAGTTTTTTTGAGCTTTGGGTATAATAATTTTTATAGGAAGCATTTTTACTTCTGAAACTCTAATTTCGGGAAAAGTTCTTTCATCTCGTGCAAATTTTCGTATAAAATAAACACCGAGTAATGAAGAGTTTATTATTGCTAATACAAATTTCGCTGAAATATTATCGTCTGTAATTTTTATTGTATGCAAAAGAGAATTATTACAATAATTTTCGTTAATAAAAGTTCCGGTAAATTTTTTATTAACAATTCTTCTTAATAAAACTCTTTCACCTTCAAAAAGTTCCGGATTTCGTGGTTCGGCAAGCCATTCTCCGTATTCAATCCACTTGCCTGCCCAATTTACTTGATAACGTTCAATACTTTTACCTTCTAATATTTTTTTTGGATTTTTTCCGGTCTTTTCATTATGATTAAACACCTTTTGTTTAACAATATCCTTTGTCTGTTTTGGTTTTCCTTTTCCTGTTTGATAAAACTTAACTCCAAACGATATTTTACTTATTTCGTCAAGTTTAACTGTTTGTTTTTCAATTTTATCAAAGATTTTATTAAGATATACATGATTTTGGTAATTAATAAGGTAATTGTCTCTTAATAAGTCATTTATTGATAAATTGTTTTTTTGTGAGTATCTCTCATTGATAAATTCTTTAATAATAATATTTTTAGTTTTTCCGGTTGTTGCAATAAATATTACCGGTAAAACTGTTGCATCGGCAAATACATTAACCTTTGTAAGGTCAATTATTTGTTGTATTGAATAATGATTAATTAAATGTTCTCTAAAAGTATTCAATGTCCTGTTAATAAGCCAAGTATTTGGGACAATTAATGAGACAACACCTGCTGTTTTTATTAATTTTAGAGTTCTTTCGATAAAAAGTAAGTATAAATTTATTTGATATGTAGCACTATTATATTCTTTGTAGTAAAAATCTTTTTCATTATCTGTAATTGAACGGCTAACGACATATGGTGGATTTCCGATTACTACATCAAAACCGCCTTTGTCCATAATTTCTTTAAATTCCACATCCCAATCAAAAGCCTTTTTACCTGCAATTTTACTGTCATGAATTAGTGAGTTTCCACATTTTATACTATTTGATAAATTTGATAATTTTCTGCCTTTTTGTGCTGTGCGTAACCAAAGAGATAATTTTGCAATTTCAACACTTTCTTCGTTTATATCAACACCGTAAAGATTATTTTCAAGTATTGATTTATCGGTGTCGAATAATCCAATTGCATCACCGGTTAAGTCTGCAATTAAATCATCAATTAATTTGTGTTCTGCAATTAAAAAGATTAGAGATTGATTTAAAAATGCTCCGCTACCGCAGGCAGGGTCGAGTATTTTTAATGATTTCAGCCAATTTTTGTAATCGTTTAATTTATTAAACAGTTCTTTCCCTTTTTTGCTTAATCCTTTTTTTGTTTTGTGTGTTTTATCAAATTCAATTTCATAAATGTTCATTTCTTTGCGTTTTTCGGTGCAAAGTGTGCCTATTGTGTTTTCTACAATATATTGTGTAATGTATTTTGGTGTGTAAAAAACTCCGTCTTTTTTTCGTTTTGAAGTGTTGGAAACACTTGAAGGTTTTGCAGACGCTTCAAGGTTTATATTTTGTTCCATTTCTTCAATTTCGTTTAGAGAATGCTCAAAGATATGTCCCAAAATATTTACGTCCACTTCTGTGTTAAAATCATAAGCCGAAATTTTCAGGCAGTCAGCTTTTAAAATTTTATCATCAATTTGTAGATTGTCGAGAAGTTCATCAGTGGCAAAAAGTCCGCCGTTGTAAGCAGGAATATCGTCAACGCTTTTTTGTCCTTTTCTACCGATATTCATATAACCGAAATATTGCTTATATATTTCATAAAGTGGTTTATACGCATCTTCTTTTTTCAGAAGTTCGTATCTGTCAATTATGCGAGAGATTGAATTTGCAGGTAAAAGTCCGCTGTCTTCGGCAAAAAAAACAAAAAGTAGTCGGTCTAATAATTTTTGTGATTTTTTAAAAAGTGTAAGTTTGTCAATTTCTGGATTTTTCTTTACAAGGTTTTCAAATATCGTATTTTTGAAATTTGAATAATCTTTATAGAGTTGTTCAGATACATTTTGTTCATGAAATCGTGTTTCGTCTTTTAGTTTTTGTGGCGTATCTGTAAAAATACTATCTTTTCGCAAAATTAAATACAGTAATTCAAAATCAGATTTTTGCAGATTAAACAAGTCAAATTCTTCATATTCATTTGAATAATCAACATAGAAACGCAATTTTTGAAAATTTGAAGTTATCACATATTTACAACCGGGTTGATTATGTTTGTAGTTAAATGCTTGTTGTGTAATACTTGTTAAGTCTTTTGTTTTTGTCGATTTTAATTCAATTACTGCAACTGCTTTTTCTTTTTTTATTATTGCCCCGTCTGCTTTTTTACCGTCTGTTTGGTTTTTAAATTCTCTTACGAGGTTAAAATCTTTGTTATCTGTTTTAAGTGAATATCCCAACACTTCAACGAATAAATCTCTCAAAAATCCGTCTTGATATTCTTCTTCTTTGAAATTTATTATTCTATCAATTTTTTCAGGACTGAAAATTTCTTTAAATTTATCGTAGGCAGTATTTAACCAAACTGTATTTAGCCCACGTAAATGTTTTTGTATTACTGATTTTTGAAATATTGGCATAGGTTAATTATTTATCTTTCCAATTATGAAAAAGTTTGACCATGTTTCTAAATTTACTCCCTGTTTCAAACATTCTTTCTTTGTCATTTTCGATAGTTTCAAAAAGCATTTCTCTGTATTCAAGATGAAAATCTTTTTCATCAAGCTTTTTCTTTAAAATATAGCCACAAAGTCTATCAAAAATATTAAGATAATTTTCATAGGCTTCTTTTCTTCGTCCGTCTCTTAATTTTACTAATCCTTTTTCTTTTTCTGTTATTTTCGGTTTAGCTTTCAGTTCGAGTAAAAGTATAGTATTATCATTTCTGATTTCATCAAGTCGTTCCTTTCTTCTATTTAATTAGAATTCAAATTAAAAAATAATGATTCTCGTATAGTCAAAGAAATAAAATTATAT
>JAOZMN010000361.1 GCA_029934265.1 Bacteroidales bacterium | reverse complement strand
TAATGATAAGTATATTACGGTAGATGAATTTCACATTGCTTTTACTGTAATAAAACCTGAAAGTTTTGATTTTTATAAGTTCTGTGAGAATGAATTTACAGAACGGATAGCAATAAACAAAAAAGAAACTCTAAAAACTTACCAAACTCAAATTACCAAACTGAAAAAATTTAAGAAAACATTACTTTTTTCCGAACTAACATTGAGCTTTATCCGTTCCTATGAAAAATATATGATAAATGAATTGTCTAATAATATAAATACTTACAATAAATCGTTAAGTATGCTTAAAACATTTTCGAGGTGGGCAGTTGAAAAGAAAATTATTAAAGAAAATCCTTTTGCAACTATAAAAATAACAAAGATACCGGGCAAACGTGATTTTTTAACTACCGCAGAAGTACGAAAATTAGAAAAATACTATAATAGTGATGAAATTAATGAGGGTGTGAAGAACGCACTAAGATATTTTCTTTTTACTTGCTATACAGGATTGAGGTTTCAAGATGTTAAGAATTTGAAATTTTCAGATATACATCATGAAAAATATAATGGTAAAGAAATACCTATTATTAAATTAAAGATGCACAAAACATCTTTACCTGTTTCAATACCTATAATTCCCAAAGCTCAATCATATATGCCTGAAAAAATTACAGAAAATCAACTTGTCTTTAATGTAAAAACAGGTACTACCACAAGGAAACATATTAAAAAAGTTGCTGAAATTGTAGGAATTAAGAAAAATTTGATATTTCATACTGCAAGATATACAGTTGGTTCAACCGGTTTAGAGTCAGGTATTGCAATAGAAACAATAAGCGATATACTTGGTCATACAGATATTACAATTACAAAAAGACTTTATGCAAAAACAGATAACAGTTTTAAATATAAAGAATTGTTGAAATTACAAGATTAATACAATAATATTTATTCCGGCAGGGTTGCCGGCAGGGTGTAACACCTTGCCGGCAATACTTTTATATCAAAAACAACCCTGACATAGCCCTCACCTTGACAGGGTTGGTGTGGTACAGTGAGTTACGCTGTCAAGGTTGGTTTCAACCCTGACATCCGTATTTGATTATCAAGGAGTTACACCTGTCAGGGTTTGTCAGGGTTAAAACCAACCCTGACGTGCTTAACTTATTGTATTACAGAGGCTCTGTCAGGGTGCAGGGTTAAAACGCTGTTTTTTGCTTTTTTTTGAAATTTCTTTTTTTTATTTTTAATGAATTATTTATAAATATTATTAAAAAAAAGAAAATAAAGAAAAACATAAATCAGATTTTTGATTTTCTTACCCTTGTTTTTTTTGAAAATTTAATATCGGATTTTTGTAGTATTTTAGTCTTGCGAAATTTTGACTTTAAAAGTTGAAAATTTCGCTTTTAAAAGACAAAAAAAAAGATTTGATATTATAGTAACTGTTTTTAAAGATAAGATATAAGGGGGGGCTTTATTTTACTGATGTGTAATGTATGGAGCTAAAAAAAGCCGGTAGATACCGGCTTTTTTTAGTTTCAAATTATTAAGCTCCTGTTTGATTTATCAAAGTTTCTAATAATTGTTTTGAAATTTGTAAATCTTGTGCAGTTGTGTCGCTCAGGCTGTAACGAACTTCATAATTTTTGTGAATCAATACCGATTGCTTGACAAAGTGGCTTTACCGGAACTAATTTTTCTTGATTTTCAATAACTAATATTTCTATATCATTAATTGTTGCTATTGTTTTTGTAGTTTTCATAAAGTTTATTTTTTAAGTTTTCTTTGATTTATTCTTCAATCAGTTTAGTTAATAGTCTGTCGTTTTTCATATCAAATTCAAGTTTATATTCTTGTCCGCACGTACAACTAAAATACTTATCATCTAAGCTAAACTCATCATCATCATCAGTTATTACTTGATGATTCACGTTCCTACCACAAAGGCATTCTATAGATACTTCAGCTTCATATTTTTCTTCAAAATAAACTTCTGTAAACTTACCTTCTTTATACTCTGAATATTTTTTTATCGCTTCAATATGTTCCTTGTTTCCCATTTGCGGTCTAACTTCTTTTCCCTTTTTGTATAACTTACCTTCAATTACTGAAATCTGTCCCATAGTTTTAATTTTTAAAATAAGTTTATTATTTTTTAATTTTGTCCAACCCACCAACCTCTGTAATTACCTTCTCTGCCTTTATCAAATTTATTGTTAAACAGAAATACGCCAACTTGTTCGGGTGATAGTGTTACTTTTATACCTTTGGCTTGCAATTCTTTTATTATGTCGGTTGCACTTATTAATTTACCGTTTTCCTTATCAGCTTTTTGTATTGATGTTGATAATATATTTTTTTCTATACCTTGATTTGCATTAATGTAGCGTTCGTTGTCTTTTACAAGATTTGCATGGTCGCATTCATAGGTAAGAATGCTTTTATCTTTGTCTTCTTGTGCTTTTAATATAATATCAACTGCTTGTCCGATTAACTGATACCTGTCTATAACCGGTATTCCGTCTATTATTTCACTGTAAGCTCTATCTATTTTGTTTATTTCAATAGTTATCATTCTACGGCGAAGTGCGGCATCGTCATCAAGTAAAAATCCCTTTTGGAAAGTTCCGGCATTACTCCGTCTGTTAGCGAGATTAGACGAACCCATATAATTTACTTGCCTTTTGTGTGATGTGTATCCTGTTAATGAGCCTTTTGTGTACATCTTAATTGTACTTGCAGAAACATAACTTTTGAATTTATTATATTTAGTTTTTTTCATTGGCAACTCGTCAAAATCCATTACAAAATGCGACAATGACAATCCTGCAAAATTGTCAAAACTTTCATTCTCTTTTATTCCTTTGTAATATTCTTGCATTTCCGGAATATCAAACAACCATTCATTTAAGTAACTTTTACCGATACCACCGTCAGGACTTATCCAAAGTAGCATAGCATCATTTTTATCAATATCAAAAACCTGCCCTACTGCTTTGGCAAGCCACTTTTTAAAGTAATATTTAAGTCGGTTTTGATAAAAGTTTTTTTCTTCTTTATCGCCAAAATCATAAGCCGGAATAAAAGAACAAAGTTTGCCGATAACATCTTCACCTTTCCAGTTTGCACGAGCTTCGAGAAAGAATTTTTTAAGTGGATTAAATTCTTTACATACAGATACGGTATCATTTACAGGGTCTAAATATGTATTTAAGTGTTTTGTTTTATACCCTGCATTATCGCAATTAAGTAATAGTACTGCTTTTGTTATTTCCTGTCCATCTTGCTTTATTATAAGGCGTTTTGATATAGAATTTTGCTTTATTTCATAATTAGCAATAAGATATTCTTTTAATTCT
>JAOZMN010000360.1 GCA_029934265.1 Bacteroidales bacterium | reverse complement strand
TAATTTACACAAACTTGAAAGTGTCCTTAGTTCATTGCAAAGTCAACCATTAGTAACGTAAAAAGACATTAATTTTGAATTTAAAACAGCAAGAATTAATTTTAACTTATCGGTATCATCATCAATTATAATATTTGTAGATTTAGCGGCAAGTATGCTTCCCGTATCAAATACTGCTTCTATAATTCTTGACATTCCGGCAACAATTATTTTTGAGGTATCGGCTTGTTTAAAACGTCTTTTACTTATTTTTTTTAAATCATCAAATTTTATAACAGGATTTTTATAATTATCTTTAATATATTTCATTTTTTTTTCGCCCCATAAAATGGAGTAGGGGTCGATTGTCCCTGTATTTATTATTTTTTTTAATTGTTTATTATGTTTTTTAGAATTAATAATTACATTTTTAATCTGATACGCTTCAGAAACAGTTGCTCCATCGGATATTAAAGATACAAAATTTTCAAGTTTTTCAAATTTTCTAATCTTATTTATAAGCATTAAAATTTCACTGCTCGCAAAATATTTATCTATATTTGTATCATTTTTAACTTCTTCGGATAATATTTTATTAGTATATTTTACTTCCGAAATACTCTCCATAGGTTCAAAACAAATACTGTCATTTGTTTTTGATAAAATATTGGTTGCTGAAATTACAACCGGATAAACATCTGCTTTTGCAAAAACTTTTTCTCTTGAATAATCTCTAATAACATTAATTTTTTTTGTTAAAAGAAAATTAATCAAATGTTTAGAATATTTAGCTCCAAGTACTTTATTTGGAACAATATATGAAAAATTACCATTTTCTTTTAAAATTGAAAAAGCAAATTCAACAAATGGTATAAAAATATCCCAATTCCCTTTTGCAGTTGTGAATTTTTCTGTTAAATAAGCACGAGTTTTACTATCATGTTTTACCATATATTCAGAATCAATATACGGCGGATTTCCCATTATAATATCAAAGCCTGTAAAATTTCCGTTTTCGTCTAATACTTCCGGAAATTCAAAACGCCATTCAAATGCTTTTCCGTAAAGTGTTTTTAATTTTTCCTTGTATTTTTGTTCGAGTTCGGCGACTTCTTTTGTCAGTTTTTCTATTTTTATTTTCCAAATTTCTTTATCTTTTTGTGTGAAAAGCATTGGCATTTCGCCGAGTTCTGCTTTTTTTTTTCGCAGAAGTATATAATCCTTGTCGGTAGGATTTACATTTTGTGCAAATTCTTGTTTTATTCTTAATATTTCGTCTTCTGCTTTTTGTTTTACTTTCTTGTCGTCCGTTGATTTATATATGATTACTTGCGTTTTGTATTTTTGGGTTGCAAGTCTCATTTTTTGAAGTTGTCCGTTTGCCAAACCGTTTCCGTTCAGTGCAAATCGTCCCACAAGTGAATTTCCCTGCTTTATGTTAATGTCGATATTCGGCAATGTTTCTAACTCGGAATAACTGCTTTCTTTTGTATAATATGAATTTTTAAGTAGTTCTATCCACAAACGCAATCGGGTGATATTTACCGAATTAGGATTAATATCTACACCGAAAAGACAATTTTCTATAATCGTTTGTTTTTCGTAAAAAAGAGCTTCTTGCAGTTCTTGTTTATAATCTACTTCGTTTCCTTTTTTGTTCAGATTATATCCGAATAAATCTTCTGTTTCTTTGTCGGAAATAATTAATTCATCGTTTATGATTTCTATTTTGAAATTTTTTATTCTGTTTCCGTTTCGATATTCCAAAATGTCGAGTTCGGATTTCAGTGCAATAATTTCGTTAAGTGCTGATACCAAAAAATGTCCCGAACCAACTGCCGGGTCGCATATTTTCAGACTATTTACTATTTCGTTTGCTTGTTTTCTGTCTTCTATGAGGTCTTTTAAATCGTCAAACTTTGTCAAGGTTTTAAACTTCGGCAAAATTGAATATGCTTCTTTAAATTTTTGAACAACTGCACTGCGGATATTTTCACGACTCATGTACATTGTTATATATCCCGGCGTAAAATATGCTCCATCTTTGTAACCGTTTATTTTCTCAAAAATTAGTCCGAGAACGGAAGCGTTTATCAGATTTTTATTTTCTTCTTGTACTTTGGCGTTTCCTTCGCTTGTAAAATCGTAAGCGTCAAGGAATTTCAAAAAATATTCGAGAATTGTAAGTTCGGTTTTGTTTTTGAGAACGCTTTTTGTCCCGACCGGCATTTTAAGATGCGATTTCAGACTGTTAATTCGTATGGTTTCGTCTTCCAAACGGCTTATTTCAAAAAGCGAACTGTTAAGGTACGGTATATGTTTGAATTTTTCTTTTACATCGCTGTTTCTTTCGTTTTGTTTTTTGGCAAGTACTTCAAAAAAAAGTTCGTTCAGTTTATCGAAATTAGTTATATTTTTATTGTTCAAAAATTCATAATCCGAACAATCATTTTGATACTGAATTAATTGAGCTTCGAGAAGTTTGAGGAATAAAATACGATTTATCCACATAATATTCAACTCCATAGCAATATTTACGATTTGTTCTTCGTATTTTGTGCCGTAACGTTCTTCAATATCTTCTATGTGTTTTAATCGGTTTTCTGTATCGAGAATATTAATGGTATTTTCAATTAAAGATGCGGAATTTCTCTCTTTTTCTTTTTTTCTTTTTATTAATTTTTTGTTGTCTTCTTTTACTTCTTCTAAACCTATGATGTGTAAAAGTTCGTTATAAAATCCGGTATCGAGAGTATTACTGTCATTAGCGTGCGGAATTTTCAGCAAATGTTGAGGCGAAAATAATTTATAAAGAATTATCAATTCACTTTCCGGAAGTTTATCCGGATTTTTGAAGTCTTGAAAGTTTACATAAGTACAATTTATTTCGGATTTGTTGTTTGCTATATATTTTTTTGCAATTTCCGTATAAAATAAATCTGTATTTTTACTTGTTTTTTGTCCGGATTTCCATTTCTTATACTCTCCGACAATAGGACTTTTCCCGTTTTCGTAAAAAACACGTTCAAAATCAACGGCATCAAAAATAAACCATTCATTTATATCGGTAATTATTATATTTTTTATTTCATTGTTTTCAAATTCTATTCTTTCTCGCAGATAGTACAAAATAATTTCGTGAAGCGATTTTTTGTTTATATCGGTTTTGCTTATCATATCGGCTTTTGTTTTGTTTTCAAAAATCACTCCGACATGAGATTTATTATCTTCTCCGTTGTAAATAGCAAGGTCTGTACGTCCTTTTGTGTTTACTTCATTATTTTGATAAAAAGTATTTTTAAGAAATTGAATTAAATAATTTTTGAAATGCTCTTCGCTTTCCGGCGTTTCAATTTTTTTGCTGAGTTTTTTGAGTTGTTCT
>JAOZMN010000359.1 GCA_029934265.1 Bacteroidales bacterium | reverse complement strand
TCGGCGCCGTCGTGGAGCTTCCCGGTGATCGGGCCGTCTCCGGAGGCGATGATATTTGCTTCATTTTTTTCATAATCATAAACAAATAATATTACGGTAGAAAGTATTTCTTCTTCAAGAAGTTCTATCCTATCCTTTATAAAACTTACTTCTTGCAAAAGTTCAAAAAAAATTTCATTTGAAAATATTTTTACCGATGTATCATTTAGTTCAATATTTTCTTTATTGAAACAAATTTTCTTTAAAATTTTACCGAATAAAGCCGATGCAAAATGTGAAGTTTCACCACCTGAACAGCCATCAAATACGGCTCCTACAAAAAAATGATTTTTCAAATTATGAGTATATAAAAAATCTTCACAAAAATCATTGTGATTATAACCTCGCTTTAACAAAGTGTAATGTTTCATTTTAAATAATATTATTGATTTTTTTAGAATATTGGTGTCGGAGGTGCCTGTCCTGCCGAAACGGAGGATATGGATTGAGAAATAAAGCCAATCATTTTTTTCATATCATCACCGGTTGTTCCCACTTCCGCAAGATGCTCGATTCCCATTAATGTTTGAGCTTTTTTGAAATTAGCTTGACTGCCTACGCCAAAAAGAATCGAAGTAAATGAAAATGCACTTCTTTCATCGGACTTTATTTTTGTAAGCACTTTTTTCACTGTCCTTGCAGGGTTTTTTGAACAATTATCCTCGCCGTCTGTTATCACAAAGATAAGAGTTTTACATTCCACGCCGGAATTTTCAAGATTATCACGGTAACTTACAGCATTTTCAATACCCAACTTAACGGCATCGTAAAGTGCGGTTGCTCCGCCTATTTTTTTGGAAAAATCCATCGGTGCAATACTTGTTATCGGCTGAAATCCGGAAGTAATATTAATTTTACTGTTAAATTCTATCAGCGAAACAAAAAGACGTTCGGCAATATGCGATTTTTGCATTGCTTCCGTAAATTCGTTAAATGCAGTATTAAGTTCCTGTACATAAGTCTCTACCGAGTATGATGTATCGACAATAAAAACAGCATTTATGGTTTCGTCTGTCTCTATTTCGTCCGGATTGAAATTTCCGAAATCCAAATTGAAATCTATATCTCCGTAATTCGGTTCAAAATCATCGTTTTTCATTTTATTGAATTTTAAATGGTTATTTGAATAATTAAAAGTTCTATTGAATATAAACTATAAGTATTTCTAATATTTTAATTTTTGCATATAATAAGTTTTACCGCAAAGACTCAAAGAAAAAATTTATTTCATTTTCAGTATCTTTATTGATTTTTTAATCTCTTTTATATACTATTATTTAGGCAAAAGCTAATCATAAATGTGCAATCAAAAATAGTCAATTACCTACCTTAATCTAATTTTACTGTTTTTGTTGTTGCAAATTGTACTCCGGTTTGTTTTGCTTGTGTATAAATCGGGTCTGCAAGAGTTTCAAAACCGGGAACATTTGACATTGTATCTTCGAGTATAATAAATTTTTCGGCAAGCTCAGTAGCCTCGTTCATTACTTGTTTCAGGCTGTTTGCTACGCAATGTGAACGAGCTTCACCGGAAAGATAAACATTTTGATATGTCGAAAGTGTTTTTATCAAAGCTTGATTTAATTGTGTTTCAGGACGTTGTGCATCAGGAATTTGTGCCATAAATGCTCCGAAATGTTCCGAAAACGGATATGTTCCTTTTGCTACTGTTTGATAAAATTTTCCTTTCACTGTCCATTCTTGAATTGCGTCCATTAAGGGCTGATAAACTGCTGCACCTTCCGAGCCGATTAAGCAATGAGGAGGCCAAATAAGATGCGGATATTCTCCTTGTGCTTCGAGGTCTTTCAGATATTTCAAACATCTCTGCGGGTCAAAACGAGCCGCCCATTTTCCTGTTTCGACATCGTTGCTTGTTATTACTGTAAACGGCGGTGCGAAATTTCCGTCTTTATCTTGCCAAAAACTTGGGTGTGCAATGTCATTCGGCTGGTGCGAATCGAGTGTTATTCCGATATAATCCAAATTTGATTTTTCGGCAATAATCCAATCTGCAAGACGTTTCATATCTGCATCGGCTCCGGGAACGTAAAGCGAACCGATTCCGTTTCCTGCGGTATCTCCCGGATTACAAAACGAATTTTGAGGGTCGATAGTCAATAAAGCGTGTTTTTTCATTGTAGTAGGTTTTAATTATGGTCTTTGACATTTTTAACGGGTCAAAAACTGATTTATAAATAATTAAAGCAATATAAAAAAAGGTCAAAGACCTTAAATTTGAAATTCAAAACCTTTTTTTAATAATTCTTGGTATTTTTCGGTATTGAATTTATAGAAATTTGCCGGTTTGTGTGCTACGTTTTGTTCTTTCTCGTCAAGTTTTATCAATAATTTTGTCGATAATATTTTTTTTCTGAAATTTCTTTTATCCAATGTTTTTTCGAGTATTTTTTCGTATAAATTTTGCAGTTGCGATAATGTAAATTTTTCGGGTAAAAGTTCAAAACCGATAGGTTGATATATAATTTTACCTTTTATTCTTTCCAATGCTTTTTCGAGTACTTTATCGTGGTCGAATGCGAGTTTCGGAATTTTATCTATCTCAAACCAGCGAGCATCACCGGCATCGTCTCCGGCATGAATTTTATAATCGGAAAGTTTTACCAAAGCATAGTATATTACCGAGACGACTCTTCCTCTGGGGTCTCTGCCCGGCTCTCCGAAAGTAAATAATTGTTCGATATAAACATTTTCAAGTCCTGTTTCTTCGTACAATTCTCGTTTTGCGGCAGTTTCAAGATTTTCGTTCATATCCACAAACCCTCCGGGAAATGCCCATTGATTTTTGAAAGGGTCAAATTTTCTTTGTATCAACAATACTTTTAATTTTTCGGAATCAAATCCAAAAATTACACAGTCGGTTGTCAGTGCCGGACGAGGGTATTCATAACAATATTTTTTCTCTCTCATTATTTTTGTTAGTGTTAATTCAACACAAAGAAACAGTATATATTTTTAAAAACCAAATTTTATTAGTGTTTTTTTTACACTAATCTTTATTTTCTATTCTCAAAGAATGTACATTTCTTATTGTCAGCACCTTACAACACAACACTGTATCTGCTCAAAATACTTTCTTTGTAAAAAAGAAAAAACAGCACTAAAATAATTTTCTCCTGAATTTATCTTTAATTGAGTTCAGTCTAAAAAGTATATTTTTTCGCAATCAAACCCTAAGGGTCTTTTTATACCGAACTCTTTAACCTGCATTATTCACAAACATTTCTATTACAATGCTGAACTGTACGCCCTGTTTGACTGTCCTCGATTTTTGATTTTTCAAAATAGTTCACTATTTTTTCAA
>JAOZMN010000358.1 GCA_029934265.1 Bacteroidales bacterium | reverse complement strand
ATAAGAGAAAAAATAATAATTTTGTAAAATATTCCGGAATTTCGGCAATAATTTCAGATAATTTATCGGGAATTTATGAATATAAAGGTTTTTTGAACGATGAAATTATCACATTAAGTTATGACCAAAAAGTTAGAAAGCTTGTTTATAAATTTCAAAAAAAAGATATAAAAAATTGTAATCAAAAGTTAAAAATTGAAGTAACGGACGCAAAAGGCAATAAAAACATTTCGGAATATCTATTTTTTAAGTAAATTGCAACAAATTTTAAACTTCTTCGTATAAATAAACAGGTCAAAGACCTTAATTTTAAATTAATTTGAAAATGAAGGTATTAGTAGTTGAAGACGATAACAGTTCAAGATTGTATCTCGAAAATTTACTCGAAATAAACGGCTATAATTGCAAATCTGCCCCAAACGGAATGGAAGGGTTGAATATATTTGAGGAATTTATGCCGGATATTGTCATTACTGATATTCAAATGCCTATAATGGACGGCTTGGAAATGCTGGAAAATATACGAGCAAGAAAAACTGATACTATAGTAATAATTACAACTGTCTACGGAAGTGAAAATTATGCAATTCAAGCTCTGCATCTCGGGGCAAATAATTATCTTAAAAAACCTGTTTCAGGTATCGACTTATTACCGCTTTTAAGAAAATATCACCACATTAAGTATGGGAAATTTCCCGAAGATGCAAGCAGAGGGATAGTATCGTATCGAAAATTTAAAATGGAATTTTCTACGAATATGGCAAACATTCCTTTAATTGTCGATAATATACTTATAGAATCGTCGTGTCTGAACGAAGATAATGACAGAATTAATGTCGAACTCGGACTTGTAGAGCTGATAACCAATGCTTTTGAACACGGCAATTTGGAAATTGATGCAGATGACAAACTTAAAGCTCTCGAAGAAAATAATTTAGAAGCCTTATATGCGGAGCGATTAAGCAGAAAGGACCTCAAAGACAGAAAGATACACATAGAATTTTATATGGACAGAGAATGTTGTGAGTGGGTTATAGAAGACGAAGGAAAGGGTTTTGATTGGCGAAATATAAAAGACCCTACATGCGGCGAAAATCTATTGGGATTAAGTGGCAGAGGAATTTTTATTTCAAATTTTCTTTTTGATGAAATACAATATGCAGGCAGAGGGAATATTGTCAGAGTGAAAAAATATTTTAATCCGATAAACGATTAAATTAAAAGTTCACGGATTACATACTAAAAAAACGGTTATATCTTTGAAATATAACCGTTTTGTATTTTACAAAAGTCTAAACCGTTAATCCGGTCTTCTTTCCAATGTCCAAGTACTGCTTCCGTCTCCCGATGATACTGAAATAAAATCTTCGGTAGTGAAAAAATTTATTTCCTATTAACGATGCTTTGTAAAAATCGCCACTGACAATATCACGAGGATAGTAAAGAATAAAATATTCCTTTAGGATATTCGACATATATTTGTTGCTTGGCAAAATTGCATTCTGAATTCGGCTTGCATAATTAATACTTCTTGTAATCTCTTCATTATTTTTTGTAAGCTCATCTTTTTGTTCACTTACTGTTTCAAGTGTTTGGATTAGTTCTTCTTTCTGCTGATTAATGGTATAAAGGGTCTGCGAGATCTCATCTTTTTGCTCGCTTACAAGCTCCAAAGTCTGAGTAAGCTCTTCTTTTTGCTGACTGAGCTGTGTATTTGTAAATACAATTTCTTTTTTTTGTGCTTCTATTTTGTCAAAAGACTCTGCATTTATCAAAGCAATACTCACATATACGGATATATTTAAAAGTATATCTTGATGTTGTGAATCGAAACCGCTTATTTTAAGATTTGTAACAGACATTACCCCAAGTTTATTGCCTTCTAAGCCAAGCGGAATAAATAATTCGGAACCTACCGACTTATCATCATACTTGGTGTTTTTATATATTTCAGGATAGTTCTCTATATATATAATTTCCTGATTATCAAAGCATCTGATTGAGGGGAAATCTTTGTCGCTTTTGCATTCACGTGCAATGCTGAATTCGTATTCTCCTTTATTTTTGGGTCTGTAAAAATTAATAATATGTTTTTCTTTATCAACAATTCCGAGATTTAAACTTCCTATGGTAATAATTTTAGATATTTCCGAAAAAGAAGTTTGTATTATTTGTTCCAAAGATATTTCTGCTGTTATTTTCTGTCCGATTTTACCGAGTAATTTTACTGTATCGTAAGAATCTTGTATAAGTTTTTTTTGTTCCGAAATACGTTTTGCATTTTTGCTTATTTTAAGCATTAATTTTCTTAATTCCCGATTGGCAATTTCTCTTACATTTATAAAGTATAAAATTAAACTTATGATAAGTACGGAAATTATGTTTTTTGCTTGTAAGTTCTTCGTTGTCGCTTGGTGCAAGACCTATGTTAATTGCCTTTATTAAAAAATTTCTCATCTAAAAAATGTAATAAATTTGCTTGTTGCCCGATTAATTATTTTTTTGCTTTGGACAATTTTTTTTGATATTTTCCTTGTACGATGTCAATTAATACAAGAATTACAAGTACAAAATAAAATGTTGTTTTATTCATTGCCGCAATTTCCGAACCGAATATATGTAAGTGAGCAAGGTGTCCGGCTTCTGTGAGTAACATTATCCCCACAAGGAACAAAATGAACAATCCGAGAACTTCGTACATTCTGTTTTTTTGCAAAAATACGGAAACTTTATCTGCAAGCCAAATCATTAATACTCCTCCGGCTATAATAGCAACAGCTTGCACCCACAAAACATCTGTCAATGCAATGGCACTCAATATTGAATCAAAAGAAAAAACAACGTTCATTATTACAATCATTATTATAATTTTTGTTGTCGATTGCTTTTTTTCCTGTTTTTCAATATTGGTATGTTCTTCAAGTGAAATCATGTGCCAAATTTCTTTTACAGCCGTATAAATTATAAATCCTCCACCCAAAAACACAATCATACTATGTATATTAAAACTTCCTTCAAAAATATCGATTGCGTGTATTCCGAAAATCGGGTCTTGAAAAAAATCTATCAATTTTACCAGAATAAAAAGAAGTGCAATACGCAAGAAAATTGCAAGTCCGACTCCGAGTTTTCGTACCATTGATTGTTTTTCGGGAGCGGCATTTTTAGATGCAAGCGAAATATAAAGTAAATTATCAATTCCGAGTACTATTTGGAGCATTATAAGCATTCCGAGCGTAAGGAAATTTTCAATTGTCATAAATTTAAAGATTTAAAGATTTAAAAATCGTTTAATTTTTCAGATTAGCGACCACAAATATAATACCTTTATTAACTTTTATATAAAAAAATAGTTAAATGGTACGGTTTTAT
>JAOZMN010000054.1 GCA_029934265.1 Bacteroidales bacterium | reverse complement strand
TGCAAACTTTACGGAGATAATGTAAGAATTAAACAAATATTAATAGGAGTAACTGATTTTTTTATACATTATGCCAAAACAAAAGCCTTTAACATAAAAATATCCATTGAAGAACAACAAGAAGACTCCCTGAATATAGTTGTTTCAGCCATTATATCAAGTTTGGATTTTAAGCCAAGCGATATGACACGAATGTCGGTTTATTTGGAAGAAAATATCGAATCTTTTGATAATAAAAATCACGATTTAAGAATTATAAAAACTCTTGTTCATTCATTAGACGGGACTTCCGAGTTTCACAAACAAAATGAAGAATATTGTTTCTTATTTTCAATTCCGTTCGGAATTGTCGGAATAAAAAAAGAAAAACCTGAAGCTGACCAAAGTGTAGAAAAAGAAATAATACATGAAAATAACAATAAAGAAGAAAATTTTAATAATATGCGTATTCTTCTTGTAGAAGATAACGAATTGAATGTAAAAATAATGAAGCTGGGCTTGAAAAAAGTTATCAAAAATATTGATATTGCCCAAAACGGAAAAAAAGCTTTAGAAATGTTCAGTAAAACGAATTACGATTTAATTTTAATGGATATTCAAATGCCTGTTCTCGATGGCTACAAAGCAACAAGCAAAATCAGAGAGGCAGAAGAAGGCACAGGTTCGCACGTCCCGATTATCGTAATTACCGCAAACGCAATGGCAGGCGACAGGCAAAAAAGTCTCGAAGTAGGAGCTGATGATTATATAAGTAAACCGTTTCAAATCAAAAATGTACTTAAAAGAATTGATTATCACCTAAGGAATACCAAAAAATGAACGGCACCCAAAAAATTGCATACACCGAAGGCTGGCTCTCTATATTTGTAAATATTATTCTTTTTATATTGAAATACTGGGCGGGTATAGCTTCCGGTTCGTTGGCAATAATTACAGATGCTTGGCATTCTCTATCAGACTCTGTAAGTTCGGTAGTTGTTATTCTTGGGACTAAATTTGCATCAAAACCCGCCGACGAAAAACACCCTTTCGGACATGGAAGAATTGAAACCGTAACAGCTCTTTTTATAGGAGCTTTTTTACTTGTAATAGCTTTCAATTTTTTTTACGATGCCATAGAACGCTTTAATTCCGAAGATAAACACAACTACGGAGCATTTGCAATTTGGGTAACGATTGTTGCAATAGTAATGAAAGAACTTTCGGCACAATACGCACTTTGGGCTTCACGAAAAACCGGATTGCTTTCACTAAAAGCAGATGCGTGGCATCATAGAAGTGATGCAATTTCTTCCGTAGTTATAATTATCGGAATTATTTTGGACGATTATATTCCCCGCATAGATGTCATTTTAACCATATTAGTTTCATTGCTAATATCTTACAGTGCGTATTCAATAATAAAAGAAGCTATAAACGCCATACTCGGAACGGCTCCGGAAAATGATTTTATCAAACAATTTACCGAATTTGCAAATAAAATTGCAGGTTTTGATTTAAGTGTTCATCATATACATATTCACAACTACGGAATGTATAAAGAAATAACCTTTCACATTTGCCTTCCGGGTGAAATGAAAATAAAAGAAGCATCTATTATCCATAAAAAATTAAATAGAGAGGTAAAAAAGAAATTTAATATGGAAGCAACAATTCATACAGATAAAAAATAATTTAAAATGAGATTTTTACAGTGAAAAACATTAAATTTGACAAAAATTTCTAAATATTAAAAACTATGCTACAAGTATTATCACCTTACGACCAAAGTTTAATTACAGAAGTAAAAAGGAACAGTAAAGAAGAAGTAGAGCAAGCCTTGACAAAAGCATATAATTTGTTTGAGAACCGAACAAATTGGTTGCCGGCACACGAAAGGATTGCAATATTAGAGCGTACCGCCGAAATAATGAAATCAAGAATTGAAGAACTGACAAAAACGGCAACACAAGAAGGGGGAAAACCTCTACAAGATTCAAAAGTAGAAGTTTTGCGAGCAATAAACGGAGTAAAACTTGCGGCTGAACACATAGGACAGTTAAAAGGAGAGCAAATCCCGATGGGATTAACTCCGGCTTCTGAAAACAGAATTGCATTTACTACCCGTGAGCCGATTGGTGTAGTTGTTTCTGTCAGTGCATTTAACCACCCTTTGAATTTAATTGTTCACCAAGTTGTAACGGCTTTTGCGGCAGGTTGCCCTGTAATTGTCAAGCCGGCATCTTCAACGCCACTTTCTTGTTTGGCATTGGTAGGAATATTAAAAGAAGCCGGAGTGCCGGACGGTTGGTGTCAAACAATTATTTGTAGTAATGAACTTACAGAAGCATTAGTAACCGACGCAAGGGTAAATTATTTTTCATTTATAGGCTCGGCAAAAGTAGGTTGGTATCTTAAATCAAAACTATCGGCAGGGACACGTTGTGCTTTGGAACATGGCGGAGTTGCACCGGTAATTGTAGAAAAAGATGCTGATTTTCAAGAAATGATACCGGCTTTACTCAAAGGCGGATTTTATCATGCCGGTCAGGTTTGTGTTTCTGTTCAAAAAATATTTGTACACGAAAATATAAGTAAAACATTAGCAGAAAAAATGTCCGAAGGTGCAAAAAAACTTATTGTCGGAAATCAGATGAACAAAGATACAGAAGTAGGACCGTTAATAATTCCTGCGGAAGTCGATAGAGTTGAAATGTGGGTAAATGAAGCGATTGTCGGCGGTGCAAAAGTATTGTGCGGAGGCAAAAGAATTTCCGATACTTGTTATGAACCAACGGTACTTTTTAACCCGCCTCTTGATGCAAAAGTCTCCACTTTGGAAATATTCGGTCCTGTTGTATGTGTCTATTCCTATTCGGATAGAGAAGAAGCAATAAAAATTGCTAACAGTTTAGATGTTCATTTTCAAGCATCGGTTTTCACCAAAAATTTAGATGTGGCATTAGATACAGTCAATAAATTAAATGCAAATGCCGTAATGGTGAACGACCATACTGCTTTTCGTGTGGATTGGATGCCTTTTGGCGGAAGAGATGCGTCAGGAATCGGTATGGGGGGAATACAATACTCAATGCACGAAATGACAAGAGAAAAATTAATGGTAATAAAAAGCAAAGTACTTTAATATGATTACAGATTTAACATACGAACTTTTTAAAGAAAAAGTTTTAAAAGACCAAAAGCCGGCAGTAATAAAAGTTTATACGGAAACTTGCCGAAATTGTCAAATTTTTGCTCCTGTTTTTGAAGACTGTGCAAACGGCAATAAAGATAAATACAGTTATTATGAATTAGATGCACGGAAAATTCCTGAAATAGCAAAACGATATAAAATTTTGGGAGTTCCGTCTTTATTATTTTTCAGTCATGGTAAGTTAGTTGATAAAAAGACCGGATTGCTTAATTGCAGTGATATTAAAAAAAAATTAGAACCTTTATCCGAATATTCAGAAGAGAAAGCAATAAATAAAGAACTTAAAGGATTTTTCAAACTGACTTTCAGATGAAACCTTCATGGAGGGTTTTAATATTCCTCCATAAATGTTAATAAGCGTAACTAATTAACATTTAACCAATCCGCATACGACCAAAAGCTTATGTTTATTTTTACTGTATTTCGTATAATTTAATTTTTGAAAATAGTTTTGTATAAATTAAAAAAAACAAGTGAAAAAAATAATTGTAGGGACAAATCATTCCGGCTATCCGGAGCTTCGTAATTTTATAAACTTACCGTTAAAAAAATACACCATAAAAAAAACTTTTGATTATTGTAAGGTGTTGGATTATATCTACTTTAAAAGTTTTAATAAAACGCATCATTTTTATCATTATAATCATATTGATTTTATGTTGCCTTTTAAGCCGGACTTGTATCATTTTTTCAATACTTTTTCATATTCACAAAAGCCTTGGATAGTAACACACGAGGCTGCTTTACCTCGTTTTGGAATAAATAAAGAAAGCTCGTTAAAACTTCTCGCAGGAAAGAGTTGCAAAAAAATAATTTCTTTTTGTGAAAATTCTAAAAAACTTTTAGAATTTTCTATTAAAGATTTTCCTCAATTCAAAGAACAAATTTTAGCGAAAAACATTGTAATACAACCGGCACAAGAATTATATATAAAAGATGTTTCCGAAAAAAAAATGAATGAAAAAATAACATTTACTTTTACAGGGACTGATTTTTTCAGGAAGGGTGGTTATGAAACTTTAAAAGTATTTGACAAGCTGATAAAAAAAGGAGCAAAAATTCACCTTAATATTATTTCAAAACTTGCGTATAATACCGGTTGGAAAGATGATAGGATTACCGAAATTAATTATCTGGAAGTTTTAAATATAATTTCAAAAAACAAAGATAATATTACTCATTATAAAGGACTTCCAAATAATAAAGTTATCGAAATTTTGAAAAAATCCGATATTGGTATTTTGCCTTCTTATGGTGAAACTTACGGTTATACAGTTCTTGAAGCACAGGCTTGCGGCTGTCCGGTAATCACCACAAATATGCCTCCGTTTGAAGAATTTAATACTAAAAAAAACGGCTGGCTCGTAGATGTTCCACTTATTGATTATAAAGGTTCAAAAACATCTAATGTTTATACTGAAAAAGGACTTAAAGAATTTACTGAAACATTAGAAGCTAATTTATATAAAACAATAGAAAATATTATTAATAATAAAGAGCTTATATATAAAAAAGCCAAAAATGCAATAAAAAACATTAAAGAAAATCACAATCCGGAAACTGTTGCAAAGAAAATAGAGAGTATTTACGACAAAGCTTTAGTTCCTTAGTTTAGAAAAAAAATCAGTCATTAATTTTTTACATTCATTTTCGAGTACACCACCGGTTACTGTCGTTTTTTTGTGTAAAATACTCGGACTGAAACAGGAATATCCGGTTTTACTTTCATAAGCTCCGAATACAAGTCGTCCGATGCGAGAGTTTAACAACGCACCGGCACACATTACGCAAGGTTCTATGGTTACGAAAATTGTACAATCATTTAAAAACTTATTACCGATTGTATTTGTGGCAGAAGTTATCGCAAGCATTTCTGCGTGTGCGGTTGCATCGTTTAAGGCTTCCGTTTGATTATGTGCTTTGGATATGATTTGATTTTTACAAACCACTATTGCACCAATCGGAATTTCATTTTCTTCTTGAGCAATAACTGCTTCTTTTAAAGCATAACGCATAAAATATTCATCGGAGAAAATCGTTTCCATATTTTTGAAAATCAAGATTTGTTAAAAAGTCAGGGTTTCTCTACAAAGTTAAAAAATGAAAGTTGTAATACAAAGAGTTTTAAATTGTTCTGTTGAAATTGCAGGAAAAATTAAATCCGAAACCGGTAAAGGAATACTTGTCCTTGTCGGATTTGAGCAGGAAGACAACGATAAGGACATCGAAAGAATAAGCAAAAAAATAATTAATTTGCGTATTTTTAATGATGAAACAGGTCGTATGAATTTGAGTATTAAAGATGTACAAGGCGAAATTATGATTGTTAGTCAGTTTACACTTCATGCGAGTACAAAAAAAGGAAATCGTCCTTCGTATATTAAAGCGGCAAAACCGGATATTGCAATCCCTTTATATAATAAATTTATTGAAGAAATTAGAAAATTAATATCTTCAGAAATTAAAACCGGTGAATTTGGTGCAGATATGAAAATTTCATTAATAAACGACGGTCCTGTTACTATTATTATTGACTCTAAAAATCCGGAATAAATGACTATCGAACAATTAAGGTCTTCGACCTATTTTATGAGGTAAAACCGTATTTATAATATATTGACAATCTGATTATTATTGACTCTAAAATCCGGAATAAATGACTATCGAACAATTAAGGTCTTCGACCCATTTTATAAGGTAAAACCGTATTTATAATATATTTACAATCTGATTATTATTGACTCCAAAAATCCGGAATAAATGACTATCGAACAATTACAAAACACAATAGACAGGTGGATAAAAAAATATGGCGTAAGATACTTTAACGAACTGACTAACATGACAATACTAACTGAAGAGGTTGGTGAATTGGCAAGAGTAATGTCCAGAAAATACGGTGAGCAATCTTTTAAAGCCGGCGAAACAGATAACTTGGAAGACGAACTTGCCGATATATTGTTTGTATTGGTTTGTATTGCAAATCAGACAGGTACGGATTTGACAAAAGCTGTTGAAAAAAATCTATTAAAAAAAAGTAACAGAGATAAAGACAGGCATAAAAAAAATCCTAAATTATAAGTTGTGTTATTTTAAAATTGCAAGATAAAATTCTTGAAAATCGTTCAGATTATTTTTGAGAATAGATTTTAATATTTCGATGTTAATAGTCTGATAATCATGAATAATAATATTACGAAACCCTACAATTTTAATCATATTTTCTTTTAAATTTTTATTTATATAATTGTATTTGTACAATATCTCAAAAGCATTTTTATAACTTTTCGGCAAATCGAGATTGTTTTCCTTAATAATATTATTGGATATATCTATTGTTGCCTGTATTGCTCGTTGCAAATTCAATATAAAAATATCTTGTTTATCAATATCTTTTTCTATTAGCTCCGGTTGTAATTTTGTCGTCTCTTCTATCCTTTTCAGACATCTTTTTATTACTGAAATTTTTGCGAGAATAACATCGTTCATAAAATTTTTGTTTTTAAATTATCTTCTAAATTTTTTCTCCAAAATTTAAAATCAATATATTTATTTCGTCCTGCAATGATAAAATTATTTGTAAATTCAGGGGTGTTGTCGATAATAATTTTTCCTGTTTCTATTATTTGATTTGTAATAATTATATCTGCATTATTTAAGATAACTAAATCAATATCGTACAAAAAATTTATTGATTTTTCTGTTTTATATTTAAGTTCTCGAATGTCATCTATAGTTACCGGATATTTTTTAAACCATACCGCTATGTCTATATCACTTTCTTCGGAAAAATATTTGCCGGTTACAGAGCCGAAAACATAAGCAAAATTAACCTTATCTTTCAAGAAATGTGTTAATCTTGAAATTAGATTTTCTGTTTCGGATAAGATATTTTTCATGTACTCAAATCTTTTTTTCAATGTTTATGAATTGCTCATAAATAATGGGATATTTCATTTTTTGGAACTTTCTTTTTTCCCGTTCATTATTGTATTCCAAACGTCCAATTTAAAATATTTATCAATAGAAAAAGCAATTATAAAAAATATAAACTCTGCAATTATCAGCCAAGCACGAGAAAAAATTGAAATTATTGTGGCTGATGTCTTAGGTATTTCATGTAAAAGCAAGCTGACAAGTACTCCTTCACGTACACCTAAGCCGGCAGGTGTGAAAAATGCGAGCATTCCGGCTATAGATGATATGGAAAATGCTCCGGCAAACAATAAAAAATATTCGTAGCTTACTTCAATAAATGAATTAGTCATAAGCATAAAAGCCAAACCAAATATTAACCAATTAATTATATTTATTGTAAGCAATTGAAAAATATCTTTGTACTTAATATCAGTCTTTACCGGTTCTTTTTTAAAAAGTGTTAAAAACATATTTAAAAAGAAGTGCATCACTTTAGGGTGAATAAAAATAAGTATCAATGATAATAGGGCAATTAAAATAGGTTTGTAATTCTCTCCAATAATATTATCAGAAGAATATACATATAAAAGAGAAAAGATTACGGCATTTAACATTGCAAGAATAAATTCTATATAAAAAGAAAGTACTAATTTTTTAGTAGATTTATTTTTTTTATCATAATAGATATATTTTGTCCCATACAAAAATACCTTACCCGGTATATATTTTGCAATATTTGCATAATTCCAAATAATTACTGTGTTTATAAACTCAACATTACAATTGTTTTTTTTAGTAACAAGAAACCAAACAAAGGTTGTTATAAATAAATAAATAATTACTATAAAAACTGAAAGGGATATTTGAATATAATTTATATCTAAATTATCTTGTGCTTGCAAATCATTAATTCCTCTTAAAAAGTATTTTACAAGAAAAAATATTGCAAGAGCTACAAATACCAATTTAAGTATTTGCACCCCTATTTTTAAAAATTTATTTTTTTTCATCTATTTATAACTTGTAACATTCTAAAAATAAGCAATGAAGATATAATCATTTTCTTGGGTGTTAAGATTTAATTTTTCAAATCCCGCAATGATGGTTTCATATAATTTTCATTTAGCCGGTATTAATAATATTTTAACCTTATCATCAGATACAATTTTATGCAACAAAATTGTATCCTCCCACCGATTATATTTTCCGTATCCTCCTGAATACCACAAAAGTTTATTGTTATCGGGGAATATTTTGCACATCAATTCATAGGCTTTATAATTTGAAGATATTGTTATGCCCGGATATTTTACTAAATTTTGTTTTATTGTTTCAATACAATTATTTAGTTCTTCACCTTCTTTTTTATACCATTCCTTCGCCAAATAATAACTTATATTAAAATTTGCAATATCATAAGATTGCAAATTTTCCGGTTTTGTTGATTCTACAATAATATTTTGTTTATTTATATTGAAATTGTTTGCAAGATATTTCAGCCTGTTTAAAGATGCTGCTTCATTAATATCGTTAAGATTTTTATAATCTAACCAATATTTAAGTTCGGACGGTCTGTCCAATGATTGAAAATATTTAAAAAGCGATAATCCTACCGATGCTTCCGGTGGGTGGTATATATCAAAAATATTTTTATTTTTATCATAAACGACATCTAATTCAACTCCTTGATATTTTTTTGCAACTTTATTCAGTTTTTTTATACTATTAACTTTGTGTATCAATATCTTATCCTTATGAATTAGAAATATAAATCGATTAGAAAAATATAATTTATAACTTATTAAAATTACCGGGATTAATAAAATTACGACAATTTTAATTTTACCACTTTTTTTTATCATAATCAATGCTATCAGATATTAACCGCTTTCTAAAAACAAAATCTTGACTAAAAAGACTCCTTTTATTTATAAATTCGGAATATGAAACTCCGGCAATGTCACTGATGCTGTATATTAAATCATCTATCATATATTTTCTTTCGGTATCGAACACTAAAGAGGGTTTTCTATTTCTAATATTGGCTTTAAACTTGTCGGAACACCACAACACAAACGGAATATCAAACATTGGTTTTGTACCGTCTTCTTCGTGATGTCCTGCGAAATTATTGACTTCAAAAACATCATCACCATGGTCGGAAAAATACATCACAAAAGAATTTGTATTTGTCTCTCTAACATTATTAATAATTTCAGAAACTACAAAATCGTTATATAAAACGGCATTGTCATAATGATTTACTGTTTCGATTGCTTTTTTGCTGTTGTATTCCCCATTAATAGTATCCAAAAATTCCGTAAATTTTTCAGGATACCTTTTGTTATAATCTGTATGTGTTCCCAGTAGGTGTATAAATATAATTTTTCTATCTGATTTTTGAGAAAGAATTTTCTTTAAAGGAATAAGTATTTTTCCATCATAAGGTGAATTATGTGCGTTGTATGCCGTATTCAGAAAATATCTTTTATCGGCAGCATTTGAAATTCGTGTTATAAATGTTTCGTGTGTACCTAAGGGACGTTGATTCGATATCCAATATGTATTGTAAGTCGCCTTGTTGAATAATTGTATAATGGAGCCGGTATATTTTTCTTCAGGATTTTCATAATTACCACAAGTAAGAACTTTTCCGAGCGAACTAATTGTATGTGAATGCGGACTCACTACGTCTTTATAAACATAAAGTTGGTCTTTTATTTTTTCTAAAAGCGGATTTGTTTTGCGTTTATAGCCATACAAACTCATGTGGTGTCTGGTAGTTGATTCGCCAATAATTACGACACAAGTTTGTTCTTTTGTTTGGCTTGCTTTTACCGAACTGAAATTTACCGATTTATTTAATTCTAAATTTTCAAATCTTAACATTTCTTCTTTATACTCTCTGTAAGAATTAAATACAAGATAAGGTGTATTAAATAAAAGAAGGTTTGTTTTCCACAATATTATAAATATTAAACTTATTATTATTGTATAAATAAATTTGTTTTTTAATTCGAAATTTTTCCTGTTTATTTTTAAAGATTTTATTTTCGGAGTTTCTTGTTTTTCTGTTGTTTTGTTGCTTTTGAGAATAAAAAAAACAAATAAAATTATCGGCAAGAGAAAACTTATTGTTATCAACAGCAGATATTTATCAAAATACATATCAATAAATTCTTTTGTTTAGGATAAGTTTGTTTCCACTAAAATAAACACCGTCGATTTCGAAATTCGGTTGCTGTAAAGATAAAGATATGCGGTTTCAAACCAAAATAAGCTCATTAACAATATGTATATAAAAATTTGATAATATACTTTTGCTTTGTTCTTACTTATAAGAAAAGAACTGGTAAAAACCAAACTTGTAAATAATATATTTTCATATAAATCAAGTAATGTATTATCTATATGGAGTAACAAACCTACTATTAATAAGTATATTATCGGATAAGTAAAAAACACACCAAGCAAGTAATTTTTTTTACAAATATTTTGATATAATGATGATAATTTTAGCATATTAAATTTAGAATTTACAGACGGAAGTCGGAACTTTATCTGAAAAAAAAGTTTTCAATTTAGGAATATCAATTTCTATCTGGTCCGAACTCTTTTTTTTCATCGTAAATAATTAGATAAGTTATAATTTCTATATCGTTAATTTTTTCAACAGCCTCTGCTATTGCTTCAGATTTCATTGTATTACTAATATATACTATGTATATTCCTTGTCTTATGCCGGCTTTTTTGCAATAATATGCAAGTTGTTTTTTCCCTTCTTTAAAATTTTTCGGACTATAATATTTTTTTGTTTCAATAAAATATTCAAAACCTTTTACATTAATTATAAGGTCTGTATTTCCGAGTGCAATATGTGCTTCCCTGTAACTTTTTCCATCTATTGCTTCTAAAAATATACTTATATATGTTTCAAAACTGTATATCATAGCCGCTTCGGGTATTGACTTGAAATTACCGTTTTCGTCTTTCTCTCTGTACGGACGAAAACCTCTTAGCTTTATATGATTTTTGTAGTTGTTAATTAACTTATCAAAATTTATTTTGTTATCGGGCGTTAAGTAGTCTTCGCCAAAAAGTTTTCCTGCAATTTTTTCTTGCTCGCCGTTTGAATAAGGAAAAAACACATTTTGTAATCTTTTTTTGTAAACCGGCACCCAAAATTCCACATTGTTATTTTCGTCCCACTTTATTAAGCCGTTTATATGCAGTGCTTCTATTGCCTTATCGTCTATGGAAAAAGGAACGGATTTTTGTGTAAACAATAGTTTTTCGACAAATTTTTTGTGCTTTTTTGCTACTTTTATTGCATTTGAGATATTTTTGTCAATAACTCTGGTCAGATACCATTGTTCTACTTTTAAATAATCTGTATAAGTTATTATTTTTTTGTCAGTATTTGTAGTAACAAGTCGGTGGGCAAAGCCGTTTACAAGTCCGGGCTGCCCTGCGGTTATTTCTTGTATTTTTTGTTTTACTTTGTTATCGAATAATTGACCCGTTTCTTTTTCGTGTTTAGAAAGTAGTTCTTCTGTTTCTTTATCTGTAAAATACTGTACACTAAGCTCATCTGCAATATTAAAAGGACTTGCATTATCTTGTATTATCCCTGTGATATTTGAAACTCCAACAAGTAATACACTTTTTAGAGCATGCCTATCGCGAGAGTGGTAAGCGTTTCTTATCGAATGTAAAAATTCATTGAAATATTCTTTATTTATTCCTTCTATTTCATCAATAATTAAGATAAATTTTTTATCATTGATTTTTTCAATAGAATTAAAAATTTGAGTAATTTCTGTTTCTTTTGTAAAATCAACGTTCCAAAAGTTTTCCAAATGCCATGTAAAGCGGTTTAAAAAGCTTTTAAGAGATGCAGTTCTAAAGTTTTCAAAATTTATATGTGCCGTTATATAGCCATCTTTTTCGAGAGCTTTACCAAGCATACGAAAATATGTACTTTTTCCTGTTTGTCGGGGAGCCCAAATTGTAAAATACCTGCTTTTTTTAACAAGGTCTATTCCTTTATTAATTAGGTCTTGTCGAGCAAGTGTATGGTGTTCTGCCAATATATTCGGACCTGATGTGTTAAAGTACTTCATCATTTTATTATTATTTAAGCAATTCTTTGTATATATCTGAATATTTTTTCCCTATTATTTCCCAAGAATAGTTTTCTACTGCAAATTTACGGGCGTTTTTTCTCATATATTCATATTCTTCTAAATTTTCAATTACATCAATAATTTCAACAGCAAAATCTTGCGGGTCTTTC
>JAOZMN010000357.1:1131-3390 GCA_029934265.1 Bacteroidales bacterium | reverse complement strand
CCTTAGTAAATTTGAGAAACTTATCATAAAATATTAATTGGAAAGATGTCTAATGAAAAAATCAGAATTTTAGACCTTGAAAATTAAAGCTGAAATAAATATATAATAAGTAAAAATATTAAAACAGACGAAGGTCTGAACTTCAAAATTTTATGCAAATAATAGACGGAAAAAAAATATCAGCGGAAATTAAATTGGAAATTGCCGAAGAAGTCAAGCAAATTTTAACTAAATCCGGCAAACGACCACATCTGACCGCAATACTTATAGGAAACGACGGAGCAAGTGAAACATACGTGGCACACAAAGTAAAAGCGTGTGAACAAGTCGGTTTTGAATCAACATTGATAAGATATGACTATACAATTTCGGAAGAAGATTTATTAGATAAAATCAGACAAATAAATAAAGACGATAACATAGACGGTTTAATTGTCCAATTACCTGTTCCCGAACATATTTCTGAACAAAAAATTATTGAGACAATCGCTCCTGAAAAAGATGTGGACGGATTTCACCCTGTTAATGTCGGGCGAATGACAATCGGTTTGCCGGCTTATGTTTCCGCTACCCCAAACGGAATTTTGGAACTTTTTAAAAGATACAAAATAGATACGGAAGGAAAACATTGTGTTGTAGTCGGCAGAAGCAATATTGTAGGAAAACCCATGAGTATTCTCATGTCTCAAAAAGACTATCCCGGCAACGCAACCGTAACAGTTTGTCATAGTCGCACCAAAAACATTGGTGAAATATGTAAACAAGCTGATATTCTCATAGTTGCACTCGGAAAACCCGGCTTTATAAAAGCAGATATGGTAAAAGAAGGAGCAGTCGTCATTGATGTAGGAACAAGCAGAATAAAATCCGACAAAACCAAATCCGGCTGGAAACTTAAAGGAGATGTTGATTTTGAACAAGTTGCACCCAAATGCTCATACATAACACCTGTACCCGGAGGTGTAGGTCCGATGACAATCGTTTCATTATTGAAGAACACTTTAAAATCAGCAAAAAAAGAAATATAAATATTCACACAAAAGTTTTCTCGCATTAATTCTTGTACTAAGTACCATTGCAAAAGTTTTTATTCAGTATTTGTCTGTAACAAACTGACTTGCAGGTGTGATTGTGTGGGTGGTATTAAATAGGTCGCAGACCTTACATTCTAATTATTAGATATTTACAAATACGGCTTTGCCCCGTTAAAAAGGTCGAAGACCTTAAATTTATAAAAAAGTGCATATATTTTATACTCCCGATATTGATTTCGACTCTGAATATCATACTTTGAATAAAGAAGAGTCCAAACATTGCAATAAAGTTTTACGATTAAAAGAAGGCGATAAGATAAAGCTTACAAACGGAACCGGAACTTTTTTTGAAGCTCAAATAAATACAACTTCAACAACAAATACCGAATTAAAAATAATTGAAAAAATACAAATAAATACAAGTAATTACAGTTTAAGTATTGCTATTGCACCAACAAAAAACATAAAGCGATTTGAATTTTTCTTGGAAAAGGTTGCAGAAATAGGTATCGACAAAATAATTCCTCTTACAACACAATTTTCCGAAAGAAAAATAATAAAACCTGAAAGATTAGAAAAAGTAATTATTTCTGCAATAAAACAATCAGAAAAAGCGTATAAGCCTGAATTATTTGAACTTACAAAATTTGAAGATATTATTAAATTCGATTTTTTTGGAAAAAAAATTATAGCACATTGCTATGATTTGCCCAAAACACTGCTTCAAGAAACAATAAAAGCCGGAGAAAATATTTTAATACTCATAGGACCGGAAGGAGATTTTTCAGAAGAAGAAGTTCAACAAGCAATCAATTCCGGTTTTATCCCTGTAAGCCTGTCTCAATCTCGACTACGAACGGAAACCGCCGGAATTGTGGCATGTAATACTGTCGCATTAATTAATTTAAAATAAATCGAAAGCAAATATGTATAATTGTTTTAACTCTAATACAATAAGGCAAAATCATAAATCTATAATCAAAAACCATAAATTACTGATAGCATTATTGCTGACTTTTTCTTTTGCTGTTTCCGGTTACGGACAAAAAAACACACTAAAAATTGCTCTTCTGAAATACAACGGAGGCGGTGATTGGTATGCAAATCCGACATCATTGCCTAATTTGATAAAATTCTGCAATAAAAATCTCGATACCGGAATTAATCTCGCACCCGCAACAGTAGAAGCCGGCAGTAACGAAATTTTTAATTATCCCTTTATACA
>JAOZMN010000357.1:0-1121 GCA_029934265.1 Bacteroidales bacterium | reverse complement strand
ATGACAGGACACGGAAACGTAATTTTTTCATCGCACGATGTTAAAAATTTGCGTGCCTATATGCTTGGAGGAGGTTTTTTGCATATCGACGATAACTACGGAATGGATAAATTTGTTCGCAGAGAATTACATAAAATTTTTCCCGATACAAAACTTATAGATTTACCGTTTTCGCACCCGATATTTCATCAAACTTATAATTTCGACAACGGTTTACCAAAAATACACGAGCACGACGGAAAACAACCGCAAGCATTCGGCATTTTTCAAAACGGACGACTTGTATGTTTATACACTTACGAATGCGATTTGGGAGACGGTTGGGAAGACAAAGAAGTACACAACGACAGCAACGTAAAAAGACAAAAAGCTTTAAAAACCGGTGCAAATATCATAGAATATGTTTTTACAAATTAGGTCTTCGACCTGCACTAAAAAAATAAATTGATACTTTCTTCTGCATATTTTCCTCCTGTTGAATATTTTTCAAAAATAATAAAAAGCGATATATTGATTATCGAAAAATATGAAAATTATTCAAAACAAAGTTATAGAAACCGTTGTAATATCCTATCGCCGAACGGAATAAAATCTTTAACAATTCCGATAAAAAAAATATCCGGAAAAAAAATCCTTATAAAAGATATTGAAATAGATTACAGCATCGACTGGCAAAAAAATCATTTTAAAAGTCTGTATGTTTCTTATAAATCCTCTCCGTTTTACGAATATTACATAGACGCATTTATTCCTTTTTTCAATAAAAAATATAAATTTTTACTTGATTTTAATACATCAATTCTTTCAAAATTACTGTCTGAATTAGGAATTGACAAAAAAAATAAATACACAACCGAATTTATGAAAAAATATCCTCAAAACGATTTCAGATATACCATTCACCCGAAAATAAAACCGGAACAATTTCAAAAAGAATATACACAAGTTTTTTCGGAAAAATTAAATTTTTCCGAAAATCTGAGCATTTTGGATTTACTTTTTAATGAAGGCACTGATTTTTATAAATTTTTGTAAATTGACTATCCCAACGCAGCGAAGTCGCAAACAAATTTTGAAATTAGGAAGTTTTGAAATTGTAAAAAAAGCAAAAATTTATACAT